>CAZCVG010000016.1:0-31955 GCA_964501735.1 uncultured Gemmatimonadaceae bacterium
TCGGCCCGGCCACCCCAGAACGCCATCCCCGAGGCCGGAGAAATGGAACGGCAGCTCGACGTCTACTATGACGACATCGAGTTCGCCGATGACCCGGCCAAGCGGGTTGCGGCGAAGCGGCTGGCAGAGCAAGTCTTCATCACCAGCTCGTATCCGAACAGGCTCCGGGGAAAGGCGGCATTTGTGCTCTACCAGTCGTTTCTCCAGGAACAGAACCGGACGGTGGCGAAGGAATGGCTGGACCGGGCGGTACAGCTGGACCCGGCGGAACAGTCGTACCGCAACCAACTCAATATTTTCAACTGAGGTCCCGTGGCCAACGGCACCGTCCACATCTCCGTCTTCGGCAAGACCGACCTGGGCCGCACCCGCGACCACAACGAGGACACCTTCCTCGTGGCGGACCTCACCCGCAAGGTCGCCAGCCTGCAGCCCGAGGTGCGCGAGCACGAGGTGGGGGCCCGGGGCTCCCTCTTCATGGTGGCGGACGGGATGGGCGGCGCGGCGGCGGGCGAGGTGGCCAGCAAGATGGCGGCGGACTGCGTGTTCACCCACATGTCCACCGCATGGGGGCAGGACACCGAGGTCAGCGCCCAGCGCTTCGCCTACCGGATGAAAGAAGCGGTCGAGCTGGCCAACCAGAAGATCAATCTCCACGCGCGCGAGCACCCCGAGGTCCGGGGGATGGGCACCACCGCCACCGTGGCCGGGGTGTTCGGCACCGACCTCTACCTGGCCCAGGTGGGCGACAGCCGGGCCTACCTGGTGCGGCGGGGCAGCGCCACCCAGATCACCAAGGACCAGTCGCTCATGCAGCGCCTGGTCGAGGCGGGAGAGCTGACGGAGGAGGAAGCCGAGCAGAGCGAGCGGCGGAACATCATCCTCCAGGCGCTGGGCCCCGATCCCCGGGTCAAGGTGGACCTGACCTGGCAGTCGCTGCGCCAGGGAGACGTCCTGGTGCTCTGCTCCGACGGCCTGTCGGGCCAGGTGAAGCGCGAGGAGATCGCCGAGCACGTGAACGCCACCCCGGACCTGGTCGAGCTCTGCGGGAAGCTCGTGACCCTGGCCAACGAGCGGGGCGGCCCGGACAACATCACCGCCGTGGCCGCCCGGTTCGGCGGGCCGGGCCTGCCCGAGCCCGATGCCGACGCGGGCGTGGGCCACCAGGTCTATCCGCTGAGCGAGGGAGAGGCCACCACCGAGCCGGTGCCGGTCTACACCGGCAGTCCCGCGCCGGTGCCGCTGTCGCAGCAGAGCGGGACCCGCTGGGGCCTGGTGGGTGCGCTGGCGCTCTTCGCCCTGGCGGTGGCGCTGTTCTTCCTGTTCGGCGACCGATGATCCCACCCCGGGCGAGCGCGCCATGAAAGCGCAGTTCACCTTCCTGTCGGGTCCCCGCGCGGGCCAGACCAGCATCTTCGGCCAGTCCTATATCGGCATCGGCCGGCACCCCCAGAGCGAGCTGCAGTTCGACGCCGACCAGGATCTCGACGTGTCGGGCCGCCACGCGGGAGTGGCGCTGGAGGGGGATATCTACGTGCTGCGGGACCTGGGCAGCACCAACGGGACGTTCGTGAACGGGAAGCGGCTGACCACCGACCACGTCCTGGCCTCGAAGGACATCATCCGCTTCGGGCCCAACGGGCCGCAGGTGGAGTTTACCGCCATCGGCGAGCCCCGCCGGAGCCCGGTCCCGCCGGTAGCCGCACCGGCCGCGCCGGCCACTCCGGCCACGGTGGTCTTCGGCGGGGCGCAGGAACCGCCCCCCGCCCCGCCCCCACGGATGACTCCGGACCAGATGGCCAGCCCCCGGCGGACCCCGGGGCCGGGCACCAACACCCGGATTCAGGTGGAAGTGGAGCGCCAGACCCGGGGCGCCCGGCGCACCACCTACGTGCTGTTCGGCCTCCTGCTCGTGCTGTCGGGCGCCTACCTGTGGCAGTCGGCGGCCACCAGCCGGGCCCTCGCCGCGCAGCGGGCCATGCTGCAGAGCCAGGTGGACAGCCTGGTCTCCCGGATCGGCACCCTCTCCACCGGCAGCGCCGGCCTGCAGGCCGCGCTCGACTCGGCCCAGGCCCAGGCCCAGCTGCTGCAGCAGCAGCTGGCCGCGGCCCCGGCGGATGAGGTCCTGATCAACGACCTCAAACGACGGCTGGACCAGGCCATCCGGCAGCAGCGCATGCTCGCCGGCGCCGCCGCGCTGGATGCCACCGGGATCGCCGCCGCCAACAAGGACGCGGTCGCGCTGGTGTTCGTGCAGTTCGCCAACGGGTCGGTGTTCACCGGGACGGGGTTCGCGGTGGAGTCGGATCCGAACGGGGCGCTGCTGGTGACCAACCGGCACGTGGTGACCGACACCGCCAGCGGCGGCCTGGCCACCCGCATCGGGGTGGTATTCGAGGGCACCCGCCAGAACTTCAAGGCCGACCTGGTGCGGCTCCACCCCAACGCCGACCTGGCGCTCCTCCGGGTGAGCATCCACCGGGGGGTGCCGTCGGTCGTGAAGCTGGCCGACAGCCTGCCGGCCACCCCGGTGGGTGCGCCCGCCGCCATCCTCGGTTTCCCGATGGGGCTGGAGCTGGATGGCGGCCAGGACTGGTCCCAGATCGGGGTGGCCTCGACCCTCACCCTCGGGACCGTCTCCCGGGTGCTCCCGGTGCTGCTGCAGCTGGACAGCTACGGCACCCAGGGCTCCAGCGGCAGCCCGATCTTCAACAAGCAGGGCCGGGTGATCGGCGTCCTCTACGGCGGCGAGCGGGGCAGTGGCGGCCGGATCATCTACAGCGTCCCGGTGCGGTTCGTCCACCAGCTGCTGGCGGACTGAGCCCGGCCCCGGGGCCGGGCGATCCGTTTCGATCCAGCCTTCCTCCACCTGTCGCGGCGCCTCCGCCACACCATGCGGTGAGTCTGGTCACCGCCTGAAGTCCTCCCCGCGGACATCATGCGGGGATGCCATTTCCCCGCCGCCTCGCCTTCCTCCGTCCCGTCGCCGACCGGCTGCTTTCGGGCATCGCCGTCGGGGGCACTCTGCTGTTCATCTTCGGGATCAGCGCGGGGGCCTACTGGACCCTGGAACGAATCGAGTCAGCGGTCCGCGAGTCGGTCCGGCGCAACCTCACCACCTCCCTGGGCACCGCGCGTGAAGCTGTCGGGCACTGGGCCACCCGGCAGCAGGCCCTGGCCGCGACCCTGGCGTCCGGTGGCGAGCTGAGCCGGGCGGCGGAGCGGCTGGTTACCAGCGCGCCCGGGTCGGCGGCGTCCCGGGCCGCCGCCGGGGCCGCGCAGCAGGCGCTCGAGGGCGCCCTCCAGGTCAACGGCCTCGAGGGCTACTGGCTGGTGGGCCCGGACGAGCGGGTCGCCGCCAGCTTCCCGGCCGGCCTTCCCGCCCAGATCCCCGCCGCCGCCTCCGAGGCGATCACCCGCGCCCTGGACGGAGTCCCCGGGGTGAGTCCCTTTGCCGGTGACACCTCGGCACCGAGGCTGGCGGCACTGGCCCCGATCCGCAACCGCCGGGGCGAACCGGTGGCGGTCCTGGCGCTGGCCCTGCCGGCTACACGCCAGCTGGCCCGGCTGGCCGAACAGAGCCTGCTCCGCTCCGACAGCCGGTCGATCTTCTTCGATGCCAGTGGCCGGGTGCTCGGGGCCTCCCGGATGGCCCGCGGCCAGATCCTCCCCGCCATGCTTCGCGACCCCGGCACCGGCGCCCTCACCCTCATGGCCGAGACCGCCACCGGCGGCCGGGGAGGGGTGAACCTCGACGGCTACCGCGACTTCCGGGGCCAGCCGGTGGTGGGCGCCTGGATCTGGGATGAGCAGCTGGGCCTCGGCATCGCCGCCGAGGCCGAGGTGCGGGATGCCTACCACGTGGTGCACACGGCCCGGAGCGCCGTGCTGGTGGGGCTGGCCATCACCCTGTTCCTCTTCCTCGGCGTGCTGGCCAGCCTCATGCAGGCCCGCCGCCGGGCCATCGCGCTCTCGGCCCTGCAACGCCGCCTGGCGGCGGTGCTGGAGTCCACCACCGACCCGGTCTGCTTCGCCGACGAGCATGGCCACGCGATTTACCTGAACGACGCCGGGCGGGCGCTGCTGGGAAGCCCGGGAGAACGGACCAGCCTCCCCGGGGCGCCACCCCCGGCCTGGGCCCGGCTGCTCCTGCGGGAGGAGGCGCTGGCCCACGCCGCCCGGGCCGGCAGCTGGGACGGGGAGACCACCATCCTCACGGCCGACGGGCGGGAAATCACCCTGTCCCAGGTGATCCTCTGCCACCGCCGGGCCGACCATACGGTGGACTTCTACTCCACGCTGGCGCGGGACATCACCGAGCGGAAGCAGTTCGAGCGCCGGCTGGCCAACGAGAAGGAGCGGGCCGAGGTGACCCTCGGGTCCATCGGCGACGCGGTGGTCCGGACCGACGCCGAGGGCCGGATCGAGTACCTCAACGCCGTGGCGGAGGAGCTGCTCGGCACCCGGAACGGTGACGTGGTGGGGCGCACCATCGGCAGCGTGTTCACCCTGATCCATGAGACCACCCGGGAGCCGCTGGAGAACCCGGTCGAGGCCTGCCTCCGCGAGCGCCGGGCCCTGGGCCGGACCAACCTGTCGCTCCTCCTGCGCGGCGACGGCGGCGAGCTCTCGATTGACGACAGCGTCTCGCCGATCTTTTCCCGCGACGGCGAGGTCATGGGCGCGGTGCTGGTGTTCCACGACGTGAGCCGGGCGCGGACCCTGTCGCTCCAGCTGGCCCACCAGGCCAGCCACGACTTCCTCACCGGCCTGGTCAACCGCCACGAGTTCGAGCGCCGGGTGGGCCGGGCGCTCAAGCGGGCCCACGAGGACGGCGTCACCCACGCCCTCTGCTTCCTCGACCTGGATCAGTTCAAGGTGGTCAACGACACCTGCGGCCACGGGGCGGGCGACGAGCTGCTCCGCCTGCTGGCGGCGGTGCTCCAGAAGAAGGTCCGGCGGCGCGACACCCTGGCCCGCCTCGGCGGGGACGAGTTCGGCGTGCTGCTGGAGAGCTGCCCGCCGGCCCAGGCCAGCCGGGTGGTGGCCGAGCTGCTGGCGGCGGTGCAGGAGTTCCGGTTCGTGTGGGAGGGCAAGCCGTTCACGCTGGGAGTGAGCATCGGGGTGGTGGCCATCACCCCGCACAGCGAGAGCCTGGCCGCCGTGCTGCGGGACGCCGACGCGGCCTGCTACGCCGCCAAGGAGCGGGGCCGCAACCGGGTCCACTTCTACGAACCCAACGACGCCCACATGGCCCACCGGCAGGGCGAAATGCAGTGGGTGACCCGGGTGACCTCGGCCCTCGAGGAGCACCGCTTCCGGCTGTACGGCCAGTCCATCATGCCGCTGGGCCCCCAGGAGAACCAGCGCACCCGCTGCGAGGTGCTGCTCCGGATGGTCGAGCGCGACGGCAGCCTGGTGGCCCCGGGGGCGTTCATCCCCGCGGCGGAGCGCTACAACCTGATGGGCGCGGTGGACCGCTGGGTGGTGCGGGAGGTGGTGACGATGTACGCCGCCCGGCACCGGCACTGGCGGTCACGGCCCATCGCGTCCATCAACCTGTCGGGCGCCTCGCTGGGCGATCCCACCATGCTGACCTTCGTGCGGGAGCAGCTGGCCCGGCACAACCTCCCGCCGGAGACCCTCTGCTTCGAGATCACCGAGACCGCCGCGGTCGCCAACCTGGCGCTGGCGGCCCACTTCATCCGGGAGCTCAAGGGGCTGGGCTGCTGGTTCGCGCTGGACGACTTCGGCAGCGGCATGTCGTCGTTCGCCTACCTGCACTCGCTGCCGGTGGACGAACTCAAGATCGCCGGCTCGTTCCTCCGACACATCGAGAACGACCCCGTCGAGTATGCCATGGTGGAAGCGATCAACCGGGTGGGGCACGTGATGCGGCTCAAGACCGTGGCCGAAGGGGTCGAGAGCCTGGAGACCCTGGCCACCCTGCGGGGGATGGGGGTGGACTACGCCCAGGGCTGGGCCGTGGGGCGGCCCGAGCCGCTGGAGCACCTGCTCAACGCCTCACTGCACCCGCTCAGCGAAGCAGGAGGGCGCCCGCACCCAGCAGCGCTGCGAATAGTCCCGCGGTCCAGACCAGCCAGCGCCTGAGGTCGCGGCCCAGGTCGTCCAGCGGGGCCAGCCCGGTGGCGCCCCGCTGCGGTCCCCACGCCCCCGCCGGCCGCACCCGCCGGTAGAACCCCTCCAGCACTGCCGGGCTCTCGGGCCTGGTCAGCAGCATCACCGGCAGCCAGACCGCCAGCGACCCGAAGGCGGTGACGGCGAGCTTGGTGCCGAACGGGAGGGCGGCGTACGCCGGGAGCAGCCCGAGAAAGGCGATCACCAGCGCGGCCGCCATCGCCGAGATCTCCGCCCAGGCGTTGATGCGCCACCAGAACCAGCGGAGCAGGAGCACCAGGCCCGGGCCCGTCCCGATGAGGATGAGGAACCGGAAGACCGTGCCCACGTCGTCCATGAAGAACGAGAGGGTCGCGGCCAGCATGGTGAGCCCCACCGACGCCCAGCGGGCGGCGCCCAGCAGGGCCCGCTCGTCGCTCACCCCGCGGAAGCGGCCGTAGAGGTCGTTCACGATGTAGCTGGCCCCCCAGTTGATCTGGGTGGAGACGGTGGACATGAACGCCGCCAGCAGGCTGGCGAAGACCAGCCCCAGCAGCCCCGGCGGGAGGTAGCGCTTCATCAGGACCGGGTAGGCCAGCTCGGGATCCTCGAGCCCGGGCACCAGCACCAGGGCCGCCAGCCCGACGATGATCCACGGCCAGGTGCGCACCACGTAGTTGAGGATGTTGAAGGCGTGGGTCGCCCGCTCCGCCTCCCGCTCGCTGGCGGTGGCGGAGAGCCGCTGCACGAACACCCCGCCGCCATCACTGTTGCGGAACGCCCACCACTGCACCAGCAGGTAGCCCGCGAACGTGCCGAAGGGGAGGAGCGCATCCTCCCCGTGGGGGACCAGGTCGAGCCGCGCCCCCTGCCCTGCCTGGCGCAACTGCTCGGTGAGCGCGCCCAGCCCGCCGACCTCGTGCAGGGCGTAGCCCATCACCAGCAGGGCCCCGACCAGCGCCAGGACGTACTGGAGGAGGTCCGTCACCACCACGCCCCAGAGGCCCGCCACCGCGGTGTAGGCCAGGGTGACCAGCACGATGGGCATCATGGCCCAGAGCCGGTCGTCCCCCGGCAGCGCCTCCAGGCCCTCGAGCAGCCCCAGCCCGGCCATGACCTTGCGGAGCGCCAGCATGCCGTACCCGATGCTGATGCAGTTGAGCGGCACGGCGAAGAGGAAGGCCCGGAACCCGCGCAGGAATGCCGCCGGCCGCCCCCCGTAGCGGAGTTCCGTCAGCTCCAGGTCGGTCACCACGTTGGCCCGCCGCCAGAGCTTGGCCAGCAGCACCGCCAGGAGCACGTGGGCGAACGCGAAGCACCACCACTCCCAGTTCCCCGCCACCCCGGCCCGAGCCACCCGGCCGGCCACGTAGAGAGGCGTGTCCACGTTGAACGTGGTGGCGGCCATCGAGGTCGCGGCCAGCCACCACGGGATGGCCCGGCCGCCCACGAAGAACTCGGCCAGGTTCCGCGCCCCCCGCCGCGCCACCCACAGGCCGAGCGCCAGGCTCAGGCCGAGATAGGCAATGACGACCAGCCAGTCCAGTGTCGTCATGGAGTGCTTAGGCGGTGGCGGGGTACATGGGTCGGTCCATTCCGGGGGCCGGTTACGCGAAGCCCGGCCGCCCGAGCAGCCAGCGCGCCACCGCTTCCTGCATCAGCGGCTGCCGGTGCCAGGCCACCAGGATCGGGCAGGTCCCCGGGATCTCCCCGGCAAGGCGGGGATGGGCGAACAGCACCACCAGCGCCGCGTCCGGGACCAGGGCCGCGAGCTGCTCGCGTGCCTCGGGACCGAACCCGGCCCGGCCCTTGGCCGCCCGCGGTTCCGCGAAGGCCAGCACCACCCGGGCGCCCCCGAAGCGCTCGTACCGCCTGTGCCGCGCCAGGGCCCGGCGGACCAGGTCGTTCGGCCCGGGAGCGTACCATCCTCCCAGGTCATCATCCACGATGGCCAGTTCGATATCACTGGCCAGGTGCGGAGCCGGCCCGCGCAGGAACCCCTGCGCCAGGAGCCGGTCGGCCACCGCGTCGGCGGCGAGCGCGGGAAACCCGGCCGGTGCGGGTGGCGACGCCAGCCGTGCCAGCGCGCGCCCGGATCGGGCGAGGGCGGACTCGATACGCTCTGCAGGCAGGCTGCCACTGTCCACCGCCCGCCGGAGCCCCTCGATCACCGCCTGCGGATCGGGCGGGTAGAGCAACAGGTCGCAGCCCGCCGCGACCGCCGCGACCTCGGTCTCCGCCGCCGGCCGGCCACCCTGGGCCCCTTCCATGATGAGGGCATCGGTCACGATCAGCCCATCGAAGCCCAGCCGGTCGCGGAGCGCGCCGAGGATGACGGGGGAGAGCGTCGCGGGAAGTCCGCTGGGATCCCAGTCCGGAAACGCCACGTGCGCGGTCATGATGGAGCCGACACCGGCGGCCACCGCGGCACGGAACGGGAGCAGGTCGGCGGATTCCAGGGTGGCCAGCGAGCCAGGCACCGCCGGGAGCCGGTTGTGCGAATCGTGGCGGGTGCGGCCGTGGCCGGGATAGTGCTTCGCCGAGGTGAGCACACCCTCGGCCTGGGCGGCCGTGACCCACAGGGACACCGCCTGGCTCACCCGGGCCGGGTCACTGCCGAACGAACGGGTCTGGACGATCGGGTTCTCCGGCTCGACGTCGAGGTCGGCCACCGGCGCGAAGACCCAGTTGAGGCCGAGGCTGCGCGCCTCGCGGGCGGTGGTGCCAGCGGCCCACTGGATGACGGCGGGATCCTCCAGCGCGGCCAGCGCGGCCGGCGGCGGACAAGGGGTGAGCCGCCGGGCCTGCTGCGCCGCCCCGCGCTCGAGGTCGGCCCCGAGAAAGACTGGGCGGCCCGCCTGGCGTCGGATGGACTCGGCCAGGGCGGCGACCTCGTCGGCCCGGGCGCCCGGCACGCCGAAGATGATGAACCCGCCGACGCCCAGCTCGAGCCCGCGCTCCACCGCCCGGGCCTCATGGGCGTAGCCGGTCTCCGGCCGCCACCTGAGCGCCGGGAGCACCAGCCGGGCGACGCTCATGCCGGCGTGACCTGCCCCAGCACCCGGGGACCCGCCGCGCCGGTGGCGCTGGGGAGATTGCCCGGCTGTCCGTGAATGGTGAGATAGCCCAGCAGCGCGAAGGCGACCGCCTCCTTCGCGTCGCCCGGGAAGAACAACTGGTCAAATCCAACCAGCCTGGCGCCCCGGCCGCCCAGCAGCGTGCGCAGCCGGTCCGCCAGCACCGGATGGTGCATCCCTCCGCCGGAGCCGACCACTTCCAGCGGGCCGGGGGTCCAGCGTGACAGGGCATCATCAATGGTGCGCGCCGTCAGCTCCACGGCCGTGGCCACTCCGTCCGGGCCTGGCGCCGCGGCGTGAATCTTCCCGGCCATCGCCTCGCCGAAGCGCTCCCGGCCGGTGCTCTTGGGCGGGTCGGCGGAGAAATAGGGGTCCGCCAGCAGCCGCTCGAGGGTGGGGGCGTGCACCCGTCCCCGGCGGGCCAGCAGCCCTTCGGCATCGAAGGTGAGCGCCGGCTCCACCAGGCGGGCCACCGCGTCAATCAGGACCATCCCCGGGCCGGTGTCGAAGGCGAACGCGCCGGCCTCCAGCGCGCGCCGGGGGACGTAGGTCACGTTCGCCATGCCACCGAGGTTGAGCAGGGCGCGGGGATGGTCGGGATGCCCGAAGAGCAGCACATCGGCGATGGGCACGAGCGGCGCCCCCTGCCCGCCCGCGGCGACGTCGCGTGCCCTGAAGTTGCTGACCACCCGAACCCCGAAACGCTCGGCCAGCACGGCGGGCTCGCCCAGCTGCCAGCTCACCGCCGGCGGCTCGTGCCAGATGGTCTGGCCGTGCAGGGCGATGAACGAGAGGTCGGAGGCGCGGGTGTGGGACTCGGCCAGCACCTGCTCGGTGGCCTCGCCGGCCCACTCCGCCAGGCGAACGTGCAGGCGGGCAAGGTCCCGCGCGGTCCCCCGGCCGATGGCGGCCAGAAGCAGGTCCCGCTCCGGGCCGGAGTAGGGCCGCGAGACGTAGTGGACCAGTTCGCAGTGGGTGGGACCGGCGAACCGGACCAGGGCGGCGTCCATGCCGTCCAGCGAGGTCCCGGACATCAGTCCCACCGCGAGCGTGGGGCGTTCGGTCATGCGCCGCTCACGGCGGGTGGGTCCCCGGCGACATCACGGAGCCGGCCACGGGCGGCCTCGATCAGCCGCTCCGCCTCGGCGCGGCCCACCTCGCGGCGGAGCATCACGATGGCCGTCTTCACGCTGCCCCCCGCGGCGTCCAGCGCCTGCCGGGCTGCGGGCCGGGCGAGCCCCGCCGCCTCCATGAGGATCCGCTCGCTCCGGTCGGTGAGCTTGTCGTTGAGGGCGCGGAGGTCCACCATGAGGTTGCCCCAGGTCTTCCCGATCCGGATCATGGCCCCGGTGGTGAGCATGTTGAGCACCATCTTGGTGGCCGTGCCCGCCTTCATGCGGGTGGACCCGGTGACCACCTCGGGTCCGACCAGGACCACGATGCAGGCGTCGCAGGTCTCCCGCAGGAGCGCAGGTGGTTCGGCGCAGGTTACCAGCACGGTTCGGGCTCCCAGCGCCTGGGCCCGGCCGAGGGCCGCGCGGACGAAGGGCGTGGTCCCGCTGGCCGCGATCCCCACCACGACGTCGGTGCTGCCGACGCGCTCCCCGTCCATGGCCGCGATGCCGGCGTTGAGGTCGTCTTCAGCCCCTTCCACCGACCGGAACATGGCACGCTGACCGCCGGCGATGACGCCGAGCACCTTCGAAGGATCGGTGCCGAAGGTGGGCGGGCATTCGGCCGCGTCCAGCACCCCCAGCCGCCCGCTGGTCCCGGCGCCCACATAGCAGAGCCGCCCCCCGGCGCGGAAGGCGGCCTCGATGAGTTCGATGGTCCGGGCGATCTCCACCCGGGCTGCGGCAACCGCCCCGGCGACCCCCGCGTCCTCGGCGGCAATGAGGTCCACCACCTCGAGCGGCGAGGCGGCGTCTATGGCCGCAGTCCGCGGGTTGCGGCGCTCGGTCAGCCGGGGGTCGAGGAAGGGTTCAGTCATTTGAATGGAAGCACTGCAGCACGTAACTTAGAGGTCCAGTCCCCCGCCAGCAATGCGATCCACCCTTGCGCGAGGCTCCCTTGCGGTTCCCCTATCGTGCATCCGCCGCTGCCCTGCTGTTCCTGCTCGCCTGCGGCACGCCGCCGGTCACGCCCACCCCTCCCGTTGGCCCGGCCGCAGGTATCAATCCGGCCTGGCCCCTCGCCGGCAAGACCCGGGTCACCGAGGGACGGCAGGCGATGGTGGTCTCGGGCAGTCCGCTGGCCAGCGCGGTGGGCCGGGACATCCTCAGGGCGGGTGGCAACGCCACCGACGCCGCCGTAGCGGTCGGGCTGGCGCTGGCCGTGGTCCACCCGGAGGCGGGGAACCTCGGCGGCGGCGGGTTCATGGTCTTTCGCCACGCGGACGGCCGGGTCGCTTCCCTGGACTACCGCGAGGCCGCGCCGGCGGGGGCCACCCGCGACATGTACCTCGACCGGGAGGGCGACCTCACCCTGCTCAGCGAGCGGGGGCACCTTTCGGCGGGGGTGCCGGGGGCGGTGGCGGGCATGCTGGAGGCCCACCGGCGCTTCGGCCGGCTGCCGCTGGCCCAGGTCATCGCGCCGGCGATCGCCTTCGCCAATGACGGGTTCGTGGTGGACCAGTACCGGAGCGAGTCCATCGAGGACCACCGCTTCTGGCTGTCGATCTTCCCGGCCTCCCGCCGCTACTTCCTGCCCGACAGCGGCCACGCCCCGAAGCCGGGCAGCGTCTGGGTCCAGCGGGACCTGGGCCGCACCCTCGAGGCCATCCGGGACCACGGGCACGACGGCTTCTATCGCGGCTGGGTGGCCGACTCGATCGTGGCAGAGATGGGGCGCGGCGGCGGGCTGATCTCGCACGCGGACCTGGCCCGCTACCGGGCCGAGTGGCGGGAGCCGATCGTGATCAGCTACCGCGGGCACGCCATCTACTCCATGCCGCCCGCTTCCTCCGGTGGCATCACGATGGCGCTGATCCTCAACATCATGGAAGGCTACGGACCGCTCCCGCCCTTCGGGTCCGCGGCCCTGATGCATCGTGAGGCGGAGGCGATGCGGCGGGCCTTCACCGACCGGAACACCTACCTCGGCGACCCGGCGTTCGTGCGCATGCCGACCGAGCGGCTCCTCTCCAAGGACTACGCCGCCCGTCTCCGGGCCCAGATCGACCTGGCCCGGGCCACCCCCACCCCGCCCTTCGACCCGTCGCTCCGCGAGGGAGGCTCCACCACCCACTACTCGGTGGTGGATGCCGAAGGCAACGCCGTGAGCTGCACCACGACGCTCAATGACAGCTATGGCAGCTCGGTGGCGGTCTCGGGAGCCGGCTTCCTGCTGAATGATGAAATGGACGACTTCGCCACCGCCCCGGGCAAGCCCAACACCTATGGCCTGATCCAGGGCGAAGCCAATGCCATCGAGCCGGGCAAGCGCATGCTCTCGGCCATGACCCCGAGCATCGTGCTCGATCCGGCGGGCCAGCTGCTCCTGGTGGTGGGCACCCCTGGTGGCCCGACGATCATCACCCAGGTCTACCACGTGATCTCCAACGTGATTGACCACCGGATGTCGCTGCCCGACGCGGTGGCGGCGCCCAGGACCCATCACCAGGCCCTCCCGGACTCGATCCGAATCGAGCGGAACGGCTTCCTGCCCGCCACCCTGGCCCAGTTGCAGGCCATGGGGCACGGTCTCGAGGTCCGGACGCGCTGGGGTGATGTCGAGGCGATCATCCGCACCCCGACCGGCTGGCTGGGTGCTTCGGACCCGCGCCTGGGCGGCGGCGGGGCCGGCTACTGACCCGGCGACTTCGCGCCTCGGCACCTCCGCAACCGCCCGGCTCAACGCGCCTGGCGCATCGGACACCGGCCGGGTCCAGCGCCCCGTCGCCGGAGGATCACGGAGCATCGCTGGCCCCCGGGCGTAGCCGCGCTCGGGTTGGACGACCGGCATGAACGCCAGACGGGGCCGCGAATGCGGCCCCGTCTGGTTCTGCCACTGCTGAGCTGTGCGACCTACGACCCGATCGTGAAGTCCGAGGTGAGGGCCATGATCATCTTGAACCCGGGCCGCACCACGACATCGCGATCAGCCGTCTGGTTGGCGAGGACCGCCCCACCCACGGCGCCCGCGATGCCGCCTACCACTGCACCCGTCTTGCCGCCGACCACCTTGCCAGCCACCGCGCCACCGGCCGCACCGGCGCCGACCCGCACTGCGCCGCCAGCGGTTACGCCCTGGCCGACCAGCTCATGCTCGATGTTGTCGCGGATGGCCAGGCCGGCAATCGGGTAGCTCTTGCCTGCGACCGTGACCGAGGTGGCCTCCATCCGGAGCTTGCCGTCCTTGTCGCTCTTGTTCTTGGCCGGCTCCAGCACGATCACCCGGAAGGTGACCACCGACCCGGCCGGGATGACAGTCTTCCCCTTCGAGTCCTTGACGTCGGCACTGACCGTGGCGTGGAACGGATCCCCGATCTTGTTGTGCCGCGAGTGCATGGTGTCGTTCGCCGTGGCGTTGATCTCGGTGCCGGAGGCGAGGGTACCGGCGTAGCTGGGCGCCGCCGGCGCCGCTGGGGTCGCGGCGGGGGCCGGCGCGGCCGGCTGTGGGGCGGCCGGACGGGGCTTGGCCGGCGCCGGCTGGGCCGTGGACGGGGCGGGCGTCGCGGCGCCGCCCGAGACCGGCTGATCGTTGATGGGTGCCAGCGACTCGGCGGGGGCGAGTTCGAGGTCCCGCTGCAGGCTGTCGGCGGCGGCCTGCTGCTGGTCCTTCCCTCCACCACACGCCGCGAGGGCCATCAGGCCCAGGCCGGCGAGCGTTTTCCGTAACATGCTTCCTCCGTGATCGGATACCTTGCCCGCGCCACCACGGCGGGGCGACATTGCTGCACGATGCTTCAGCTCCGGCGGCTCCTGCCTCATGCCCGGCGTTTCTGGCCGGTGTTCGCCGCCGGCTTTGCCTGCGTGGTGATCTCCAACTTCTTCACCACCCTGGGCCCGCAATACCTGCAGCAGGGCATTGACGCCTTCAACCAGGGTGGCAGTCACGCCGCGGTGCGGCGGGCCATCGGCCTCCTGCTGGCAGTGGCGGCCGCCGGCGGCGTGGCTCGCTTCGCCATGCGCCAGCTGCTCAACGGGGTGAGCCGGCGGGTCGAGACCGACCTCCGCGATCACCTCTACGCCCACCTGCAGCGGCTCTCCACCCCGTTCTACGACCGCTTCACCACCGGCGATCTCATGGCCCGGGCCACCAACGACCTCCTGGCCGTGCGCATGGTGGTGGGGCCCGGAGCCATGTACCTGTCGGACACGATCGTCCGGAGCGCCCTGGTGCTGCCCTACATGCTGCACCTCAGCCCGCGCCTGACCGGGCTGGCCCTGGCGCCCCTGGTCCTCCTCCCGGTGGGGATGGCGGTGTTCGGGCAGGCCATCCACCGCCGCACCCTGCGCATCCAGGCGGCCTACAGCGACCTCACCGCCGCCGTGCACGAGAACCTTTCCGGCGCCCGGATTGTCCGGGCGTATCGCCAGGAAGAGGCGGAAACGGGCCGATTCTCCACAATAAACGCGGCGTACGCCGACCGCAATCTGGAGCTGGCGCGCGTGGCCGGCGCGTTCCACCCCATGCTCGCGCTGCTAGGCGGCCTGGGAGGGGCGGCGGTGATCTGGATCGGCGGGAGGCTGGTGATCCAGGGACAGCTCACCGCCGGCGAATTCGTGGCCTTCGGCGTGTACCTGGTCACCCTGGTGTGGCCGATGATCGCCCTGGGCTGGGTGGTGAACCTGGTGCAGCGCGGGGAGGCCTCGATGGGCCGGATCAACGCGCTCCTCGACAGCGTCCCGGAGATCGTCTCCCCGGCCCGGCCCACGCCGCTCCCGCCCGCCGGCGGCGCCCGGGCGCTGGCGTTCGAGGGCGTGTGGTTCCGCTACCCCTCCGCGCCCGAGCGCGGCTGGGTGCTGCAGGACGTCAGCTTCACGCTTCCGGCCGGCGGGTCGCTGGGGATCGTCGGCGCCACCGGCTCGGGCAAGTCCACGCTGGCGGAGCTGATCGTCCGGAGCTACGACCCCGACCGGGGGCGGGTGCTGGTCGACGGCGTGGACCTCCGGGAACTCGACCTGGCCGAGCTGCACCGCGCCGTCGGCATGGTGCCGCAGGAGACCTTCCTGTTCAGCGACACCCTGCGCAGCAACATCCTGCTGGGAGCCCCGGACGACGGCCGGCTGGAGCGGGTGGGAGAGACCGCCCAGCTCTCGGCGGCGCTGGCCGACCTGCCCGGCGGCTACGACACCATGCTGGGGGAGCGCGGCATCAACCTCTCGGGCGGGCAGCGGCAGCGGGCGGCGATCGCCCGGGCGCTGGCCCAGGATCCCCCGGTGGTCGTGCTGGACGACGCGCTCTCCGCGGTGGACGGCCACACCGAGGCCGAGATTCTCGCCCGGCTGCGCGGCGCATTGGCCGGACGGACCCGGGTGATCATCTCGCACCGCCTGTCGGCGGTGCGCGACACTGACCAGATCCTGGTGCTGGAGCGGGGGGAGGTGGTGGAACGGGGTACTCACACCGACCTCATGGCGCGCCGGGGACGCTACCATGAGCTGCTCTGGCGGCAGGAGATGGAAGAGGCGCTGGAGGAGGCCGGCAGCGACGCCTGACTCGCCCGCCACCGGGCTCACCCCAGGCCGTACCAGAACCGCGCCACCAGCAGGATCGTGATGATCACGCACACGGTCAGGGGAGCGCCCAGCCTGGCATAGTCGGTGAAGCGGTACCCGCCGGGACCGTAGACCATGGTGTTGGTCTGGTAGCCGATCGGGGTCAGGAAAGACGTCGAGGCCATGGTGGCGACCACCATCGCGAATATCCGTGGGTCGGCGCCGGCCTTGGTGGCCGTGGCCCAGGCGATGGGAAACATCAGGGCGGCGGCCGCGTTGTTGGTAACCAGCTCGGTGACCAGGCTGGTGGCCAGGATGATGCCGAGCAGGATGCCCATCGGGCCCAGCCCGTCGAACACGCCGATCAGGCCTCCCGCCAGCGCATCCGACAGCCCCGATTTCTCCATTCCGGCGCCCAGCCCGAACGACGCGGCCACCATCACGATCACGTCGAGGTCCACCGCGTTCCGCGCTTCCGTGGCGGTGAGCACCCCGAAACCCACCAGGGCCACCGTGGCCAGCAGCGCCACCTCCAGCATCGGCAGGAACCCGCCGCCGGCCACCCCGACCACGAGCACCATGATCACCGCCACCAGGCCGGCTTTCCGGGTGATACCGGGCGGCGTCCCGCCGAGCTGGCTCACCAGCAGGAAGTCGTAGCGGTCCCGCCAGCGGTTGCGGAAGCCGGGGTCGGCCAGCATGAGCAGGGTATCGCCGGCGCGGAGCTCGACATCGCCCAGCTTGGCATTGAGCCGCTGGCCGGCCCGGTGAATGGCGACCACCGCGGCCTGGTACCGGGAGCGGAACTGCGACTCCTTGAGGGTCTTGCCCACCAGCGGGCTGCTGGCGCCGATGACCGCCTCCCAGAAGGTGTGCCGGGCGGTGTCGAAGTCCGCCAGATGCTGCTGCTCGGTGGACTCCAGCCCGCGCATCGCGGTGAGGTCCACCACCTGGTCCACCCGGCCCACGAAGCAGAGCCGGTCCTCGCTCCGCAGCACCGTGGAGGAACCGACCGGCGCGATCTGCTCCCCCTCCCGCTCGACCTCCACCAGGAACACCCCCTGCAGGTTCCGGAGGCCCGCCTCCTCCACCGTCTTCCCTTCCATCGGCCCGCCCGGGATGACCCGCATGGAGAGGGAGAACTCGCGGAACTCCTGCTGCAGGTCCTTGCGCGCCGGCCGCCGGTCGGGCAGCAGGCGGGAGGCGGTGAGGATCAGCACGGTGACGCCCACGATGGCCGCCGGCAGGCCGAACGGGGTGATCTCGAACATGCCCATGGGGCGGCCCATCTTGGCGTCGAGCAGCCCGGAGACCACCAGGTTGGTCGAGGTCCCGATCAGCGTGACCGCGCCGCCCAGGATGACCGCGTACGACAGGGGCATCAGGTACCGCGAGGGCGACTGCCCGGTCCGCTCGGCCCAGTCGGTGACCGGCGGGATGAGCATCGCCACCAGCGGGGTGTTGTTGAGGAACGCGGACGCCACCGCCGAGGAGGCGGTGAGCCGGCCGAGGGAGCTGTTCCCGCCCCGGGGACCGAGGAGGGCCGCCAGCACCGGCTGCATCAGGCCGGTCTTCTCCACCCCGCGGGCCAGGATGTAGAGGGCCGCCACGGTGATGGGGGCGGAGTTGCCGAACCCCTCGAACGCCTCCTTCGCGGTGATCACCCCGGGCAAGAGCAGCGCGATCACCGCCCCCATCATGATGTTCGCGGGGCTGTAGCTCTCGCGCGCCAGGAAGTACAGCGCCGTCAGGGTGATCGCGAGGGTGTACCAGCCTTGCCAGCCCATGAAGAGGTCCGGGTGAGGGTTGGGGTCGTGCGAGGACGCAGGGAGACCGGCCGCCGGGAGCCAGCGAGGGTCAGCCGAGCCCCTTCCGCTGGCAGGGGCCGCAAACGCCGTAGATCTCCACCCGGTGCCGCTCGGGCTGGAAGCCGTACTCATCGGCGATGATCGGCAACATTCGTTCCAGCCGGTCGTGGGCGAATTCCTCGACCTTGCCGCAGCGCAGGCAGATCAGGTGATCGTGGTGGGCCTGCGCCGGCATCGGCTCGAACCGCCGGTAGCCCTGCCCGAAGTCGTGGGCCCGGACCAGCCCGCTTTCGACCAGGAGATCGAGCGTCCGGTAGATGGTGGCCAGACCCACCGCCTCGCCGGCCTCCCTCAGCCGGCGGCGGATCTGCTCCGCCGAGAGATGCTCGTCGGAGGTGAGCACCGCTTCGGCCACCCGGTCGCGCTGGCGGGTGACCGGCTGCCGGTGGTCCCGAAGGTAGTGCCGGAACCGGTCCAGGAGGGCCGCGCCCTCACCCGAGGCGAGGCGCGCCATCAGGGGCCGGGAACCAGTCCTCCACCGGGATGGGGCGCGGGTCCTCCTCCTCCATCCGCTTGCGCACCCCCGCGAGCAGCGAGTCGAGGGTCTCCACCGGGCCGCTGCCCACCTCCTCCAGCCAGGCCTCGAACTTCCCCCGCTCCTTGCCCTTGAGCACATGGACGAAACGCCCGGTGTAGATCCGGCGCCGCTCCTGGCGCTCTCCATCCACCCGGGAAAGCAGCGCGGTGCCCAGTTCCCGGCCGTCCCGCTTCATGGTGCGGAACTGCCACACCGCCTCGATCTCGCCGGCGGGGATCTGGCCCGCCACGTACTCCGCGAGCCTGCCCCACCCCGAACCGGGCTGATTGAGAATCACGAGGCGAGGCCTTTCTCCACGTACGACCGGAGCACGTGCATGAAGTCCTGGGCATTGGTCACCACCCCATAGGCCTGGTGGGTGCCGCGGTCCTTCAGCTTGTTCACCACGAACTCGGTCTGGTCCACGCAGATGGTCATGAGCGGGGTGGGCACGCCGCCCAGGTGGGTATGATAGGCCGGGAGCATGTTGCCCACCGCGATGGCATGCAGGGCCGAGGCGATCAGGATCGCGCCGGTGGCCCGGACGGTGTGCTCCCGCATGGCGTCCTGGGCGGCCAGCGCGTCGGTGTGGATTCCCGGCAGGGGCCCGTCGTCCCGGATCGAGCCTGCCAGCACAAACGGGATGTCCCGGGTCACCAGGGCATGCATGATGCCGGTCTTGATGAGCCCGGCGCGCACCGCGTTCTCGATGGAGCCCGCCGCCCGCACCTGGTTGATGGCCCGCATGTGCAGCCCATGACCGCCGTTGGTGGGCCGGCCGGTGTTGGTCATGCCGAGCGTGGTGCCGTAGATGGCGGCTTCGATGTCGTGGACCGCGACGGCGTTGCCGGCCAGCACCGCCTGGACGAAACCCTGGCGCACGAACCATTCGAAGTCGCCCCGGGCCCGGGCGTGGACCAGCGCCGGCCCCGCCACCCAGATCAGGTAGCCGCCCCGCCCCCGTTCCTCCAGGAGCCGGGCCGCCAGCTCCTCGTAGTTCACCGGCCGCTCCCGGCTCACCTCGCTGGACATGAACCGGAACTCGTTGGCGCTGTGCGAGCCGCCCAGGAAACCGGCGGTGTGCACGTAGATGCCCTCGCTGCCATCCTCGGCCAGCCCCATGGCGACCGCCTCGCCCGCCTTGAGCCGCCGGGGCTCGATCACCTCGATCCCCTCGCCCCGGCGGACAATGGCGCAGTCCATCCGCGGCCGGGTGGGGAGGACCCACCGCCCGTTGAACCGGAGGTAGGTCGGAAGGTTGGAGGTGGAGAAGAACCCCTCCGGGAGGACCCCGTCGGCCGGCAATGGGGCGAACCGGGCCTCCGGCGCGCCAGCCAGCGGGGGGGCCGTAAAGTCCGGTGCCTGATAGTTTTGCGGGGACATAGATAGCCGGGAATTTACGCCCCGCAGGGAAGCGATACAAGCCGCGCCGGGTGGGGGATTTGCCCCGGCAGTGGGCCGAATGACCCGGCGGCGATCAGGCCTGAAGCGCGCCTTGCGTGCCCGCCGCCCCCGGAGTCGAAGGGATCGCGGCACCAGCCGCATGGCGGCATGGCTCGTGCCTTCTAACAATGGTTGGCCCCGGAATCGGGGGAAATGACCCACTTTTTCACTGGAAGTGCCATGTCTCGCCTACTCGCGATCACCATCGCGTTCGCCCTGGCCTCACCGCTGGCCGCGCAGCAGCCCGCGCCGCGTGACACCGTCCCGGCCGATTCGGCCGGAGTCGCCCTGCCCGATATCACCGTCACCGTGACGCGCCGCCCGTCGGTGGTCTCGCGGGTCCCGGCGGCGGTGGGTGTGGTGGAACGGCGCGAACTCCAGGGAGCCCAGGCCACCCTCGGCCTGGACGAGTCCGTGACCAACATCCCGGGGGTCTACGTCGCCAACCGGTACAACTACTCGCTGGACCAGCGGCTCTCCATCCGGGGCGCGGGCAGCCGTGCGAACTTCGGGCTGCGCGGCGTGAAGGTCCTGCTGGACGGCGTGCCCCAGACCCTGCCCGACGGCCAGAGCCAGCTCACCAACGTGGATTTCGGCAACCTGCGCCGGGTCGAGGTGATCCGGGGGGCCAGTTCCTCGCTCTACGGCAACGCCTCGGGCGGGGTGCTGTCGCTCACTTCTGAAGGCGCCGCCCCCGGGCCGTTCTCGCAGTCGGTCCGGGTCGAGGGCGGGTCGTTCGGCCTGTTCAAGATCCACAGCCGGACCACGGCCCGGCGGGGCCCGGCGAGCGGGGTGCTCTCCGTCAGCCGCACCTCGGTGGATGGCTTCCGCCAGCACAGCGAGACCGAGTTCACCCAGGTGAACCTGGGGGCGGACTACCTGGCCGGCGCCCACACGGCGCTGGGCCTCCGGTTCGGCTACACCGACGCGCCCAAGGCCCGGAATCCCGGGGCCCTCACGGCGACGGAGGTCATGGCCAACCCGGACTCCGCGGCGGCGAACAACATCCGCCGGGAAGCCGACAAGGATGTCTCCCAGGGCCAGCTGGCGCTGACCCTGCGCCGCTTCAACGACCGCGGCGAGTTCAGCGTGTCCGCATTCGGGCTCACCCGCGACCTCGAGAATCCGATCGCGGCGCCGCCCCCGCAGGGCCCCGGAGCCAACGTGGGGACCTACATCGCCATTGACCGCCGGGTGGTGGGGATCCGCCTCGCCGCCGATCAGCGGCTGGGCGGTACGGCCTCGCCCCTCCGGGCGCTGGCCGGAATGGACCTGCAGCGCATGCGTGACGACCGGACCAACTACCGGGCGGTGGCGGGGGTGAAGGACACCCTGATCCTGGACCAGCGGGAGACGGTGACCGAGGTCGGGCCGTTCGTCCAGCTGACCTGGAACGTGACCCACGACCTCATCCTCTCGGGTGGCGGGCGCTACGATGCCGTCACCTTCGACGTCGAGGACCATTTCACCCGGGAGGCCACCCCGACCGACAACAGCGGCAAGCGCACGATGTCCGCCGTGTCGGGGAACCTCGGGGCGGTGTGGACCCGGGATGCCCGGTTCACGCCGTACGCCAACGTCTCCACCAGCTTCGAGACGCCGACCACGACCGAGCTGGCCAACCAGCCCAACTCCTCGGGCGGGTTCAATACCCGGCTTGATCCGCAGCGCACCACCAACTACGAGATCGGGGCCCGCGGCACGGCCGGCCCGGTGACCTACTCGGTCGCGGGCTTCATCAGCCGGATCGAGGACGCGATCGTGCAGTACCAGGAGGTGAGCGGCCGGGCCTATTTCATCAACGCCGGCAAGCTCAAGAACGACGGCATCGAGCTCGGCCTGAGCGCGCAGGTGCATCCGTGGCTCAGGGTGTTCGGCAACTACACCTGGTCGGACTACCGCTTCGGCACCTACCGGGTGGTGAACCAGCAGGCCGGCACGGTGGACACGCTGGACGGCAACCGGCTGCCCGGCGTGCCGCAGGGGTTCGCCCGGCTGGGGCTCCGGGCCGGCCCGGTCCGGGGCGTCAGCCTGGATGTGGACCACACCATGGCCACGTCAATGTTCGCCGACGACCAGAACACCCTCTACGTGGCGGGACTCGGCTCGAAGCGCAGCTCCGAGATCGCCGGCGTGGGCAATGGCGTGACCAACCTGCGCCTGAGCTGGGAGGGCCGGGCCGCCGGCGCCTGGGTCCGGCCGTTCATCGGGATCAACAACCTCTGGGACCGGGAGTACGTTGGCTCCTTCACCCTCAACGGCGCGTTCGGGCGGGTGTTCGAGACCGCCCCGGGGCGGAACTACTACGTGGGGGGCGAGATCGGCTGGGCGGCACGCTAGGCACTTGCCGCGGCCGACGCCGCGCCACACACAAGCTGCACCGCGGCGGGGAGGGGCGCGAGCCTCCTCCCCGCTCGCCGTTTCAGCAGCTCCCTGCCCGCGCCTGGCGGGGGTGTGAGGCGGACGTCACGGCTTCGTCCCTCCCGCCTGACTTTCCTTCCGAGCAGCTTGTTCAAGGTTTGCGCCTTTCTCATGCAAAGTCAGGCCAACGGTGTTAAATTGGTTTGTTGTATCGGAAACCGGCCGATCCAGCGGCTGGAACAACTGTGACGCATCTCACACGGCGGGACGGCAACACTTGGAAGGCCCGGTCGCAGCGGCCATCCGGCCCCTGCCATTCTCGTTCAGACTAGGAGCCTGTTCATGCGCAGATTCTGTATGATCCTCGCGGCACTCCTGCTCACCGTCGCGGCACCTGCCATCGCGCAGAAGCCCGGCACCGTCGAAGCCGGCCTGTTTGGCCGCTACACCTGGCTGGAGTCGGACCTCAATTTCGCGGATGATGTCGGGGTCGGCGCCCGCCTGGGCGTGTTCTTCGTCCAGAATCTTCAGGTCGAGGCCGATGCCAGCTACACCCGCACCGAGGGCCCCGCTGGAGAGAAGATCAACTATATCCCGATGCACGCCCGGCTGGTGTATAACCTCCCCTGGGGCGAGCACGCCGCGGTGCTGCTGGGCGCGGGATACACCCGGAACACCTTCCGCAAGGCCTATGACGAGTCGGCCAGCGGCTTCGGCGGCCTGCTGGGCCTCCGGCTCGGCACCGGAGACCGATTCTCCATCCGCCTGGACCTGACTGGCGACTACATCGGAGACCCGGAGAACAAGAACAGCCCGCCGCCGCTGGCTGGTGTCAAGCGGGGAGACTCGAACTTCCACCTCGGCGCCCAGGCCGGCATCTCCCTGATGCTCGGCGGCAAGCGCGACGGGGACCGGGACGGCGACGGCGTCAAGGACTCGATGGACGCCTGCCCCGCCACTCCGGCCGGCGATGCGGTAGACGCCACCGGCTGCTCGCTGCCCAAGGATGCTGACCGGGACGGCGTGCTGGACGCCATGGACCAGTGCCCCAACACCCCCGCCGGCGACCAGGTGGACGCCCGGGGCTGCTCGCTGCCGAAGGATGCGGACCGCGACGGCGTGGTGGATTCGGCCGACCGCTGCCCCAACACCCCCGCCGGAGATGCCGTGGACGCCAATGGCTGCTCGCTGCCAAAGGATGCGGACAAGGACGGCGTGGTGGATTCGGCCGACCGCTGCCCCAACACGCCTGCCGGGACTCCGGTGGACGCCAATGGCTGCCCGCGCGACAGCGACGGCGACGGCGTGGTGGACCGCGATGACCGCTGCCCCGACACCCCGGCCGGCGCCGCCGTGGATCAGTTCGGCTGCCGGACCGACAGCGATGGCGACGGCGTGATGGACACCGCCGACCGCTGCCCCAACACCCCCGCCGGAACCAAGGTGGACCGGGTGGGCTGTGCCCAGATCTTCGAGACCGGCAGGCCGCTGGTTCTCCTGGGCGTCAACTTCGAGACCGGCCGCTCCACCCTGCTGCCGGAATCTCGGGCCGTGCTGGACACGGTGGCCACCTCGCTGATCAATAACCCCGAGGTGAACGTCGAGATCGGCGGCCACACCGACAACACCGGCAGCCGGGCTACCAACCTGCGGCTGTCGCAGGCCCGCGCCGATGCCGTGAAGGCCTACCTGGTCTCCAAGGGCATCAACGCGATCCGCATGACCACCAAGGGGTATGGACCGGACAACCCCACGGCCGACAACGCCACCGCCGAAGGGCGGGCGGCCAATCGCCGGGTGGAGCTGAGCAAGACCAACTAGAACATCCAGACGGGGCCCGGGCCTGGCCCGGCGCCCCAGCTGCGCCGGGTGCCGTCAGGCACCCGGCGCAGTGCTTTCGTCCCGCTAGAAAGAAAGGAGAGGCACATGAGGACCTTCCGACGGCTCGGAACGGCGGCTTTCGCGGCCCTGCTGCTGCCCGCAGGCCTCGCCGCCCAGGAGGAGGCGCCCGCGCGCCCCTGGACCCTGGAAACCGACTTCGGGTTCGTGAACACCGCCGGCAACACCGCCACCACCACACTGAACGCCGGGCAGAAGGCCACCTACACCACCAACGGCTGGACCCTGGCCCAGTCGTTCGCGGCCGTGTACGGCCGGACCGAGGGGGCCACCTCGGCGGAGAGCTACCAGGCCCGCCTCCGGGGAGACCGGGCCCTGACTACCAGGCTTGGCATCTATGTGCTCGGTGGCTGGGACCGGAACGAGTTCGCCGGCATCTCGCGGCGCTTCGAGGAGGGTACCGGGCTGAGCTTCAAGGCCATCGCGCTCAAGCGCACCGCCCTGACGTTCGAGGCCGGTGTGGCCGCCAACCAGCAGCGGACCACGCTGGACCAGGACCTGAACTTCGCCAGCGGCCGGGGCGCGGCGCTCCTCAAGCAGTTCCTGGGGGAGAAGGCCTACCTCACCCAGATGGCGGAGGTGCTGCCCAACTTCAAGGACAGCGACGACCTCCGCATCAACTCGGAGACCGCCTTGGTGGCGCCGCTCTCGTCCCAGATCGCGTTCAAGGCGGGGTACGTGGTGCGCTACGACAAGGCGCCGGAACCGGGATTCGAGACCACCGATCGCTACCTCACCTCGGGCCTGCAGATCGTCTTCTGACGGTGAGGGCGCCGGGCGTGCGGAGCCCGCGGCCAGTCCACGGAGCCGCCCGGCCGGCGGCTAGAGCATGGTCACCGGGTCACGGTCAATGATCACCCGGGTGCCCCTGGGCTGGGGCAGCCGGCCGGCGGCGTAGCGCACCACCCGGCCCAGCGCGGCGCCCTCGCCGCGGACCACGACATGCCAGCGCCAGCGCCCCTTGATCCGGGCCAGCGCGCAGGGGGCCGGGCCGAGCACCTCGGCGTCGATGCGGCCCGCCGCCAGCAGGCCCCGGCACCATTCGGCCACGGCCGCCGCGCCGTCGGCCACTTCCACATCCGATTCCCCCGAGATCACCAGGTTCACGAGGGCCCGGACCGGCGGGTACGGGGGCGACTGCCGGGCCGCCAGCTCCGCCGCGAGAAAGCCGGTCGTGTCGTGGTTCGCGGCGTGCACCAGGGCGAAATGGCCCGGCGCCCGGGTCTGCACGATGACCCGCCCTCCCTTGGGTCCCCGCCCAGCCCGCCCCGCCACCTGCGCCAGCAGCTGGAAGGTCCGCTCCGCCGCCCGGAAATCGGGAAGATGGAGCCCGGTGTCGGCGTCAATGACCCCCACCAGGGTGACGTTGGGGAAATCCAGCCCCTTGGCGATCATCTGGGTTCCCAGCAGGATGTCCACCTCGCCCCGCCCAACCCGGTCGAGGATGGCCTGGTGGGACCACTTGGCGCTGGTGGTATCGAGGTCCATCCGGGCCAGCCGGGCCCGGGGGAAGCGATCCGCCAGGAAGCGCTCCAGCTGCTGGGTCCCGACGCCGCGCATCCGCTGGACCGCGTGCCCGCAGTCGGGACAGGCGGCGGGAATGGGCTCGTCCCGGCCGCAGTAGTGGCAGCGGAGCCCTGCTGGAGCCTGGTGAACCGTGAGGGCGATGCTGCAGCGATCGCAGCTCCGGGCCGCCCCGCAGGCGGGGCACTGCAGCGTAGCCGCGTAGCCTCTGCGGTTGAGCAGCAGGAGGACCTGTTCCTGGCGGGCCAGCGACGCCTGGGTCTCCTGGTCCAGCCGCTCGGTCCACGGGATGGGCCCCGCCTCCGGCACCCGGGGCGCGGTGCGGAGATCCACGATCTCCACCGGCGGGAGGGGGCGGGCCCCGGCCCGCTCCGGGAGGTGGAGCAGGGTCATCCGGTGGCCGACCTGGGCCATGGTCTCCGGCGCCGGCGTGGCGCTGCCCAGCACCAGGCGGGCCGATTCCAGCCGGGCCCGGACCAGGGCCACCTCCCGGGCGTGGTAGCGAGGCGTCTCTCCGTTCTTGTAGGTGGCCTCGTGCTCCTCGTCCACGATGATCACGCCGAGGTCGCGCACCGGCGCAAACACCGCCGAGCGCGCCCCCACGGCCACCCGGCGCTCTCCCCGGCGGAGGGTGCGCCAGGCATCGGCCCGCTCGCCGTCGGACAGGCCGCTGTGCAGCACCGCCACCTGGTCGCCGAAGGCCCCGCGGACCCGGCTCACGGTCTGCGGCGTCAGCGCGATTTCGGGCACCAGCAGGATGGCCCCGCGACCACCCTCCAGGGCCCGGCGGATGGCCTCGAGATACACCAGCGTCTTGCCGCTCCCGGTTACGCCGAGGAGCACGGCGCCATCGCCGGGGGGGAGGTCGTTGATGGCGGCGATGGCCGCGGCCTGGGCCTCGGTGGGGTGAGGCGGTGGCGGGGTGGCGGGCAGGTCGTGGAAGGGGTCCCGGGTGGCCTCGATGTCCTCCGCCCGGGCCAGTCCCCGCCGGATCAGCCCCTCCACCCCCGCCCGGGACAGCTTGAGTCGACCGAGCAGGTGCTCCAGCGGGCCGGTACCGCCCAGTTCCTCGAGAGCCTCGAAGACCGCGCGCTGGGCCGGCGCGCGCTTGAACCGCTCGGTGCGCTCGATCAGCGAGAGCGCCGGGCCGTCGAGCCGGATCACCCGGCTGGTGGCCCTGGCCGCCCCGGTGTCCGCCGGCTCCACCCGGAGCGACACCGCCCCCACCCGCGCCAGCCGGTCCACCGCATCCCAGACCGGCCGCTTGAGCGCCCGGGCAATGGCGGGCACCGGCGCCTCGCCGCCCTTCCGCGCCAGCCAGGCCGCGACCTCGCCGGCCACGCCGCCCGGCGGCGCGGGGCCGCTCACAGTGGCCACGACCCGCGAGGCACCCCACATGGCGGCCGGAAGCATGGCGCGGAGCGTCAGTCCGATGGGCGCCCCGTAGTATCCGCTCACCCAGCTGGCGGCATCAAGCAGGGCTGCGGGAAGGGCCGGCTCGCGATCGGGGGCCGCCAGGATGTCGCGGAGCTGCGGGGAGGGAAGCTCGGGTGGATCGGCCAGGGTGGCGGTGACGATGCCGACCATTTCCTGCCGCCGCACGGGGACCACGACCCGGGCGCCGGGGACGGCCCGGTCGGCGAGGGTCTCCGGGATGCGATAGGTGTAGGGCTGGGCGAGCGGCAGCGGCAGCGCCACCTGCCCGAAGCCGGCGGTCATCTCTTCTGCAGGCCCAGTCCCGCTCCGGTGGGGAGCCGCACCTGTCCTCCGTCAATGGTGGCCCCGACGAAGGGATCGCCCGCCAGCAGCGCAGCCCCGTCGAGGTCCACGATGTCCACCAGCGGGGTGAAGTGGGCCGCCGCGGTGATGGCGATCGAGCTTTCGATCATGCACCCGACCATGACCATCATGTGGTGCGCCCGGGCAATCGCGATCATCCGGAGCGCCTCCCGGAGGCTGCCGCACTTGGCCAGCTTGATGTTGATGCCGTCCACCTTCCCCACCAGGCGCGGGATATCGGCAGCGGTGAGGCAGCTCTCGTCGGCGATCACCGGGATGTCGGATGCCTGGGTCACCGCGGCGAGACCGTCGAGGTCCTCTGCGGGGAGCGGCTGCTCCAGCACCGTCACCCCGAACTCCTCCAGCACCGGCAGCATGCGGATGGCCTGCTTGACGGTCCAGCCGGTGTTGGCGTCCACCCGCAGTTCCTTGTCCGTGAGGGCGCGGATAGTCTCCAGGATCTCCCGGTCCCGGTCGGTGCCCAGCTTGATCTTCAGGATGGGGTAGGCCTCGGCCTCCTGCACCTTCTGCCGGAGCTTCTCGGCCGTGTCGATGCCGATGGTGAAGGTTGAGCGCGGCGCACGGGCGGGGTCCAGCCCCCACATGCGGTACACCGGCACCCCCAGCCGCTTGCCGGCGAGGTCGTGCATCGCGGAGGACAGGGCCGCCCGGGCCGACGGGTTGAGGCGGAGGCTCCGCTCCCAGGTGCGCTCCGCCGATTCCAGGTCCAGCGGATCGGCGGGGAGGTGCTCGCTGTAGGCCTGGAGCGCGGCCAGCACCGTCTCGGTGGTCTCGCCGTAGATCTTGGCCGGGGCCGCCTCGCCCCACCCTTCCACCCCGTCCTGGTCAATCAGCCGGACCCACACGGTGCGGTAGTCGCTCTGGCCGCCCCGCGCGATGATGAACGGGTGGCGGGTCCGGAGGTTGAGCACCTCGGCTTCGAGACGGAGCGCTTGTGGCACGGGAATCCTCGGGGTGGGAAGGCGGAGTAATCTGGCGGGTGCACCGGCCGGGGGGCCAGTGGCAGCGGCGGCTCAGTCGGTAAGCGCCCACACGGTGGCCTGGACCCCAGCCACCAGGCGCTCCGGGATGTACCCGCCCTCGAGGATTCCCACAATGGGGGCCCGGGGCAGCAGCTCGCGGAGGCGCCCGGTCAGCACCGAGTAGTGCTCGGGCTCGAGGGTGAAGCCGCCCAGCGGGTCGCCGGCCATGGCGTCATAGCCCGCGGAGATCAGCACCAGGTCGGGGCTCCAGCCCCGGACCGCCTGGGTGATGGCGGCCCAGAGGTCCTCCACGTACAGCGTGGGCGGGGCACCCGGCCCGCGCGGGACGTTGAAGACGTTGCCCACGCCGCGCTCGCCCGCCATGCCGGTGCCGGGATACCAGGGGTGCTGGTGCAGCGACACGAAGCGGATCGTGGCATCGTGCTCCATGAGCGCCTGGGTGCCGTTGCCGTGGTGGACGTCCCAGTCCACGATGAGCACCCGGTCGCGTTCCAGCCGCTGGGCCCGCCGCGCGCCGACCACGATGTTGTTCACCAGGCAGAATCCCATGGCCCGCTCGGCCAGGGCGTGGTGTCCCGGCGGGCGGACCGCGGCGAAGCAGTTGCCGGACCCGGCGTGGGCATGCGCGATGGCGGCCTGCACCGCGCCCGTGGCACCCAGCACGGCTCGCCAGCTCGCCTCGTTCATGACAGTGTCGAGCGACAGGACGCCCCCGCCCCGCCCCGCCACTTCCTCCAGCCGGGCCACGTGCCCCTCCGGATGCACCAGCAGCAGATCCTCCCGGGCGCCCGGCGCGACGTCGCGGATCTCGGCGACCGGATCCCTGGCCAGCCGGGACACGATGGCGTGCAGCCGCGCCGGAGTCTCCGGATGCCCGGGGCCGGGGTCGTGGCGGATGCAGTCGGGGTGGGTGAAGACGGGAACCGGCATGGAAGCGAGGCGGCCGGGGGGCCTAGCGCCGGAGCAGTTCGCGAAGCGCCCGGGCCTCGGCGCTTACCGCCCGCCGGGCCTCGGCCATCTCGGCCAGGAGCCGCTGCTGGCGCCGCCACAGGAGCATCACCCCCCCTGCCAGCACCCCGCACAACCCACCAGCGACAATCAGCCCCGGGCGGCCGGACCACAGTCCCGCCAGTGCCAGCAGGACCCCATCGAGCAGGAGGAAGCCGACCGCAAGGTAGGTCAGCGCCCGGCCGCGCGGCGGAGCCTCGGGCACGGCGGCGCCGCTCAGCGCACCGGCCGCCGGCGCCGCGGCAGGACGATCAGCGAGGAGTTGGCCACCACCCCGGCCTCGGCGAGGCTCTTCTGTTCATCCAGGAGCTCGGCCCCGCGGAACTTCACCAGGAAGTCCGCCGGCTGCCCGGGAGAATGGGTGAGGCCGAGCGCGCGCTGCTTCACCTCGGCGATGCTGGCGCCGGGCTGCAGGTCCAGGGCGACCTGGTCCCACATCTCCTCCACCATGATCCGCACCGGAATCGCGCTCATGCGGCCTGCTCCGCCGGGGGAAGGGTGGCGAGGAACCGGCCAACCGCCTGATCGAAGAAAAGCGTCGAGGCGCGCACCCGGGTGGCCGCGCCCGCGGCCGTGGCCGCCAGGGCGATCTCCTCGCCGCCCTGGCCGCGCAGGGTCAGGAACCCCGGTCCCTCCCGCTCCGGGAAGGCGGCATTGGCGGGCACCCGCTCCTGGAAGAACCGCTTGGCGCGTGCCAGCACGTCGGGCACGGCGAGTGAGGTCAGGGTTTCGTGGGTCATGGCCGGCTGGTGGAGGTGCGCAGGATGGCGATCCCGGTCGGCTGGGCCGGGACGGGAATGGTTGCGACAATGCGGCGGGTGGTCAGGTCCAGCATGTCCACCGCGCCCGGATCGGCCCCGATGGACTCCTGGCTGATGAACGCGTACCGCCCATCAGGGGAATAGGCCACCCCGTGCACGATCTTCTTGGTGGTGGCGATGCGGGCCACCTCGGCCCGGGTGTGCGCGTCCACCAGGCTGAAGCTCTGGTCCTTCTTGTTGGTGACGATCACCCAGCGGCCATCGGCCGAGGGCTCCACGTTGTACGCCCCCGCACCGACCTTCAGCTCGGCCAGCCGGGTCAGGGACGCGGCATCCCAGACCTGCAGCGTCCCCGACTTGTTGCAGGCCACGTACAGCACCCGGTCGTCGGGGCTCACGCTGACGAAGGTCGGCGCGCACTCCTCGCCCGCCTCCCCCGCGGTGGGCGCCGAGCCCGGCGTGGGCGGGCCATGCTGCTCATGGCCGGCGGCGCCCATGGCCATCGCGTGGCCGGCGCCGGTCCTGGCCCGCCGCACGATCCGGAGCGTGGCCACCTCGATTTCCAGCAGCTCGTCGGAATGCATGCAGGAGATGTAGACCGAGGTGCCGGCGGCATTCGACTTCACCCCGTGGGGCATGTCGCAGGCGGGCAGGTGGGTGATCGTGGTCATGGTGGAGGTGTGCACCACCGAGATCACGTTCTCCCGCGGATGATCGCCGTGGAAATCGGAGTTGGCCACCAGGGCCAGCTCGCCGTCGGGCGTGAGCCCGATGGTGGTGGGGAACATTTCCAGCGGCGCCCGCCCGAGCAGGGTATCGGCGGCGGCGTCCAGCTTCCAAAGCATGCCGAACGGCGTGCCGTGGGCGATGGTCACGTAGTAGGACCGCCCGTCCGGGGCGACCGCCAGGTTGTGGGGGCCGTCAATGTCCACCGGCATGATGCCCACCGGCACCACCCGGTCCACCGCCAGGGTGCCGGCGCCCGGCCGGAGCCACGTGACGATGTCTCCCGACTCACTCACCACGCCGACCCGGTAGCCGGGGTCGGCGGCCTGGGCCAGCGCCGCCCCCGGAAGGAGCAGCCCGCCCAGCACGACCAGTGTCCGCATGAAACGCTCCCGTAGCCCGGCGCCACGCCGGACCGTTCAAGAATAGCCCCGGGCCGGAGGTTACCGCAGGGGTCAGTCCGCGTCCGGCTCAGCCGCGATCTCGGCCCCGAACGGCGGGCCGGTCACGCGCCGAAAGATATCCCGCCAGCGGGCCTTCCGCCGCAGGACCAGGACCAGCGCACCAGGGGGTGGATCGGCCACGCCGGTGACGGTCAGGAAGGCTGGCAGGGTGGCCCCGGCGGGGATCGTGGCCCGGAACCCTCGCCCATGCCATCGGAAGCGGGCCACGCCGGGGAGGGATGTGACCACCTGGTCGAGGAAGTAGTCGTCGTCCAGCCGGTAGGCCGCCCCGCCCACCCGTTCGGCGGAGAGGTGGAACAGCGGGTCGAAGGCCTCGCCGTCGCCCCGGGCGAAGTTCTGCTCCGCCGCCCAGTCGAAGGCCTCGAGGTCCGGCACCCGGGCCCGCCACTCGAGGTGGTGGCGCAGCTCGTGGGTCAGGGTCTCCCAGGCCTCCTCGCGCCAGTGGAAGTCCTCCCGCTGGGCCGCCAGCGCGCGGAACGATCCGTGATACAGCACCACCCGGCTCTGGATCTCTCCCTCGCCCTGCTGCTCGGCCGGCACCGGGATGCACTCCCCCAGCGTGTAGATCTCGGCCCGCTCCGGGTGCGGCAGGGTCCGGGGGGAGACGCTGACCCCCGCGACCCCCGTCAGAAACTCCGGCGGGACCTCGGCCAGGAGCCGCTGGACCAGTCGCTCGAAGTCGTCGAGCCGCATGGCCTCACACGGCCTCCAGGGCCTGGCCCAGGTCGGCCAGGATGTCCTCGAA
>CAZCVG010000017.1:0-31331 GCA_964501735.1 uncultured Gemmatimonadaceae bacterium
ACTGAGGCGCCGTGTTCTACCACCTGCTCACGCCGCTCGCGAAGCAGTACCTGATTTTCAATCTCTTCAACTACATCAGTTTCCGGGCGGCGGGCGCCACGGTGACGGCCATCCTGCTGGCCTTCGTGGTGGGGCCGGCCATCATCCGCCGGCTCCGGCAGCGGAAGATCGAGCAGGTTATCCGGGCCGAGGGACCCGCCAGTCACCTCGGCAAGCGGGGCACGCCAACCATGGGCGGGGTGATCATCCTGATCGCTACGGTGATTCCGACCCTCCTGTGGGCCCGGCTGGACAGCCGGTTCGTGCTGTTCGCCATGCTGGCCACGCTCTGGATGGGCGCCATCGGGTTCCTGGACGACTGGCTCAAGGTGGTGCAGGGGAAGTCCCGCGGGCTGGTGGCCAAGTGGAAGCTGGCCGGGCAGGTGAGCTTCGGGATCGTGCTGGGGGCGCTGCTGGTCGCCTTCCCGGTGGTGCCGCCCGAGACCGTCCCGGCCGCGGCCACCACGGTGCCGTTCTTCAAGTTCGTGATCGTGGTGTTCGCCCCATGGCTGTACGTGGCGTTCGTCACCACCGTGATCACCGGTGCGAGCAACGCGGTCAACCTCACCGACGGCCTGGACGGCCTGGCCACGGGGCTGTCGGCGGTGGCGGCCGCCGCGTTCGCCCTGTTCGCCTATATCCTGGGCCGGACCGACACCACCGGCTACCTCAACTTGTTCTTCTTGCCGGGCGCGGGGGAGCTCACCATCTTCTGCGCCGCCCTGATGGGCGGGTGCCTGGGTTTCCTCTGGTTCAACTCCCACCCGGCGCAGGTCTTCATGGGCGACACCGGCAGCCTGGCGCTGGGCGGGGCCTTCGGCACGGTGTCCATCCTGCTCAAGGCGGAGTTCCTGCTGCTGATCATCGGCGGCGTGTTCGTGGCCGAGGCCGTCTCCGTCATCCTGCAGACCTCCACCTACAAGTGGTACAAGCGGACCCGGGGCAAGGAGTACGCCGACCAGCACAAGGTCTTCCGGATGGCGCCCCTGCATCACCACTTCGAGAAGCTGGGCTGGCACGAGAGTACCATCGTGACCCGGTTCTACATCCTGGGGATCTTCTGCGCCATGGTGGCCCTGGCGACCCTCAAGCTGCGATGAGCTTCGCACGGTGGCGCTCCGGCGGCCGGGAGGCCGCGGTGATCGGCCTCGGCAAGAGCGGGGTGGCCGCGGGGCGCCTGCTCCGGCGCGAGGGGATCCCGGTGTACGCCTCCGACGCGGCGGCCGCGCCGGACAAGTCGGTGGGACAGGCCGGGCTCGACCTGCTCCGGGCCGCCGGCGCCGAGGTGCAGCTGGGCGGCCACGACCTGGGCCGGATCGCACGGGCCGGGCTGTGCGTGGTCTCGCCGGGGGTGCCGCCGGCGGCGGCTCCCCTGGTGGCGGCGCGGCAGGCCGGCATCCCGGTGGTTTCCGAGCTGGATGTGGGTGTGGCCGGGCTCCCGGGCGTGCGCTTCGGGGTGATCACCGGGACCAACGGGAAGACCACTACCACCGCCCTGGCCGCCCACCTGCTGCAGGCCTCGGGCATCCGCTCCCTGGCGGCGGGCAATATCGGGAGGCCGCTGGCGGAGGTGGCGCTGGAGGGGGACCCCCCGGCGTGGATCATCCTGGAGGTCTCCTCGTTCCAGCTGCACGACACCTACGACCTGACACCGACGGTCGGGGCCATGACCAACCTGGCACCTGACCACCTGGACCGGTATGCCTCGATCGAGGAGTACTACGCCGACAAGGACCTGCTGTACCGCAACGCGGGCGAGGGATCCTGCTGGGTCCTCAACGCCGACGACGCCGAGGTCGGGCGGCGGGCCGCCGGGCGCCCCGGAACCCGGCTGGGCTTCAGCGTGCAGCGCCGCTCTGATGCATGGTACGATCCGGTGCGGCGGCAGCTGATGCTGGGAAGCGTGGTGCTCCTGCCCCGCGGGGAGCTGGCGCTGTTCGGCGACCACAACGTGGCCAACGCCCTCTGCGCCGCGCTGGTGGCCCGGGAGGCGGGCGCCGGGCTGGCCGGGATTGCGGCCGGGCTGGCGAGCTTCCGGGCCCTGCCGCACCGGATGGAGCCGATCCGCGAGGCCGATGGGGTGCTCTGGATCAACGATTCCAAGGCTACCAACGTCGCCTCCACGCTGGTGGCGGTGCAGGCCCTGGACCGGCCCTTCGTGCTGCTTCTGGGGGGGCGCCACAAGGGAGAGCCCTACACCGCCCTGGGCCGGGCCGCCGGCGACCGCTGCCGGGGCGTGGTGGCCTTCGGTGAGTCGCGCGAGCTGGTGATCCACGACCTGGCCGGGCTGGTGCCGGTGGTGGACGCCGGGAGCGATTTCACCGAGGTGCTCCGGCAGGCCCGGGCGATGAGCCGGCCGGGGGACGCGGTGCTGCTGTCGCCGGCCTGTTCCAGTTACGACATGTTCCGCAACTACGAGGACCGGGGCGCCCAGTTCCGCGCCGCGGTCGAGCGGTTCTAGGGAGCGCCGCTGTTGACCCGATACGAGATGCCCGCATGAGCACTGCGATGGCCCGGCACCCGGGAGAACTGCGCTGGGAAACCCGCCTGCTGGCGGTGGTGACGGCAACGCTGGTGGCCTTCGGGGTGGCGATGGTCTACGGCGCGTCCAGCCTGGTGCGCACGTCGGGCGGCGGGACGGTGGGCGGGTCGTTCGCGCTCAACCAGTTCATCGGCGCGGCGCTGGGCGGAATCCTCATGCTCACCCTGGCGCGGACCGACTACCGCCTGCTGCGCTCGCTGGCCTGGCCGATCATGTTCGCCACGCTGTTCCTGCTGGTGATCCCGGTCCTGCCGTTCACCGACGCAATCGCCCCGTCGCTCAACGGGGCGCGGCGCTGGATCCGGCTGGGCCCGCTGAGCTTCCAGCCCTCCGAGCTGGCCAAGCTGTCGGTCATCATCTGGTGCGCCATGCTGGCCACCAAGAAGGGAGAGCAGGTACGGGAGTTCAAGAAGGGCCTGGCGCCCTTCCTGGTGGTGCTGGCGCTGGTCTCGGGCCTCATCCTGCTGCAGCCTAACATGTCCATGGCGGTGGTGGTGGCCCTGCTGGGCGGCATCGTGCTCTTCGCGGCCGGGGCCAGGATCGGCCACTTCCTGCTGCTGGGCATCGCCACGGTGGCGGTGGGCCTGCAGCTGATCCAGCGGGCGGGGTACCGGGCCGAGCGGCTCGACACCTTCCTCAACGGGGCCGAGGGGACCAGCCAGATCTACCAGTCGCTGGTGGGGATCGGGGCCGGGCGGCTGTTCGGGCTGGGGTTTGGGGAGGGGCAGCAGAAGTTCGGCTACGTCTCCTATGCCTACTCCGACTTCATCTTCAGCACCATCGCCGAGGAATGGGGGTTCCTCGGCGTGGTACTGGTGGTGTCGCTGTACATCATCTTCTGCTGGCTGGGGTTCCGGATCGCGCGGACCGCCGAGGATCCCTTCGGGCAGTACCTCGCCGCGGGGCTGACGGCGGCGGTGGGCGTGACGGCGGTGATGCACATGGCGGTCACCCTCAACCTGATGCCCACCACCGGCCTCACCCTGCCGTTCGTCTCGTTCGGGCGCTCGAGCCTGGTGGTCTCCCTGATCGGGGTCGGGATCCTGATCAGCATCGGCCGGGGCCGGGGGAAGCCCGGCCGGGCCGTCCGGCGCCTGAGCGACCCGCCACCCCGGCACGGGAAGGACTAGGGTGTCTCCGGGCCCGAGCGATCCTGCCCCAGGAACCGCGCCGTCCCACGCCACCGGCCGGCCCGGCGGCCGCCGGGTGGTGCTGATCGCCGGCGGCGGCACCGGCGGGCACCTGATGCCGGCGCTGGCCATCGCGAGCCGGCTCAGGGCGGACCGCCCCGACCTCGAACCGGTTCTCCTCGGCGCCGAACGTGGCATCGAGGCCCAGCTGCTCCCCACCCGGGATTTCCGCTTCCACCTCCTGCCGTTCGAGCCGGTGTACCGAAGGCAGTGGTGGAAGAACGCCGGACTTCCCCTCATGGCGGTGCGGGTCCTCGCGGGGCTCCGCCGGGTATTCGCCGCCGAGCAGCCGGCGGCGGTGCTGGGCACCGGGGGGTATGCCTCAGGCCCGGCAGTCTGGCTGGCCACCCGCCGGGGCATCCCGTCCGCCATCCAGGAGCAGAATGCCTTTCCTGGGCTGGCCACGCGGCTGCTGTCGCGGCGTGTGAACGAGGTCTATCTGGGACTGCCCGAGGCCCGGTCGCGGCTCCGGTTCGGCAGGCAGACGCGCGCCTTCGACACCGGAAATCCCATCACGCCACCGGACCCTGGCGTACGAACCGATGCCCTCGCCCGGCTGGGGCTGGCCGGTTCGGAGCGCCCCGTCCTGCTCGTCACCGGTGGATCGCAGGGAGCGGTGGCCATCAACGACACCGTGGCGGGGTGGCTTCGGCAGGGCGGCGGGGCCGGCTTCACCGTCCTGTGGGCCACCGGGCGGGGGAGCCATGCGCGCTACGCCGGTTTCCACCGTCCCCCGGAGGTTCAGGTGTTCGGCTTCCTCGATCCGATGGCCGAGGCCTACGCCGTGGCGGACCTCGTGGTGGCCCGGGCGGGCATGATGACCGGCGCCGAGCTGTGCGCCTGGGGCCTGCCCTCGGTCCTGATTCCGCTGCCCACCGCGGCGGAGGACCACCAGCGCTTCAACGCGCTGGCGCTCCAGGAAGCCGGCGCCGCCGTCATGCTTGAGCAGCGGGAGCTCACCGTGGAACGCTTCGGGCACCTGGTCGGCAGCCTGCTGAGGGACCCCGTCCGTCGAGCCGACCTGGGGCGGGCGGCCCGACAGCGGGGCAAGCCCGACGCGGCGGCCCGGATCGCGGCCCAACTGGAGGCCCTTTCGGGGCCCTGAGCCGCTTTCGCAACTCTCGGTGGGATTTTAGATTAGCTCACCGACATGCCCCTGTTCGATCCCGCTGATCCCCGTCCCGTTCATTTCATGGGAATTGGCGGCGCCGGGATGAGTGCCTTGGCCCTCCTCGCCCGCCGCCGCGGAGTCTCGGTCAGCGGCTGCGACCCCGATCCCAGCGGCGCGGCCGATGTGGCCCTGCTCGGGGCCAGGGTCGAGTCCGGCCACGATCCCGCCCACATCGGGGGCGTAAGGGCCGTGGTGGTGACCGCGGCGGTGCCTGCCGACCATCCCGAACTGCTTCGCGCCCGGGAACTCGGCGTGCCCGTCATTCCCCGCAAGCAGGCTCTCGCGGACCTGGTCAACCACGGGCAGGTGGTGGCGGCCGCCGGAACCCACGGCAAGTCCACCACTACCGTGATGACCACCCAGGCGCTGGCCGCGGCGGGGCTCGATCCCACCGGGATCGCCGGTGGCCGGGTCAGCGAGTGGGGTGGCAATGCCAGGCCGGGGGGGGACCGCACCTTTGTGGTGGAGGCCGACGAGTACGACCAGGCCTTCCTCACCCTCCGGCCCACGGTGGCGGTGATCAACAACGTGGAGGCGGATCACCTCGAGTGCTACGGCAGCCTGGAGGCACTGGAGGGCGCCTTCGCCCGGTTTGCCGCACCAGCGGGCCATGTTCTGATCGGCGCCGATGACCTCGGCGCCCTGCGCGTAGGGGAGCTGATCCGCCGCTCGGCCAGCATCGCCGGGCGCGCCATCTGGCGGTTTGGCCTGGACGAAAAGGCAGAACTCCGGATCTCCGGTGTGCGGCAGGACGCCGGAGGCAGCGAGGCGAGGGTCCGGCTCCCGGACGGCCGGGAGGTCACCCTGCGCCTGGCCGTGCCCGGGCTGCACAATGTCCGGAACGCCACCGGGGCCCTGGGCGCGGTGGTGGCACTGGGAGGGGCTCTCGAGCCCGCTCTGGCCGCGCTGGCGGCCTATCAGGGGCTGGGGCGCCGGTTCGAGCGGCTGGGCGAGGCGCGCGGCATCGCCTTCGTGGACGACTACGCCCACCACCCCTCGGAACTGGTGGCGACGCTGGCGGCGGCGCGGCAGGCATTTCCGGGCCGGCGGCTGGTGGCGGTGTTCCAGCCCCACCTCTACTCCCGGACCCGCGAGCACGGGGCCGCCATGGGCAAGGCGCTGGCCGCCGCGGACGTGGCCATCGTGACCGAGATCTACCCCGCCCGGGAGCAGCCGCTCCCCGGGGTGTCGGGGCGCCAGGTGGCGGATGCGGCGGCTCAGGCCGGAGCCCAGGTGATCTTCGAGGCGGACAAGCACCAACTCAAGGAACGCATTGCCGGGCTGGCGGTGGCGGGCGACGTGGTCATCACCCTCGGCGCGGGAGACATCACCCGGGTCGGGCGGGAACTGGTGCGATGGCTCAAAGCCGCCTGAGCAAGCCCGGCTGGAAGGTGCTCGGCGCCCTGGCGCTGGGCGGGATCCTCTGGTTCGGGGTGCCGCGGTTGCTGGGCGGGCTCGACTTCTTCCGGGTGCGCAAGGTGGAAGTCCGCGGCCAGCGCCACCTGCGAGCGGAGCAGATCATCGAAGCGCTGCCGCTCAAGGCCGGGGTGAGCATCTTCGCCTCGCTGGATTCGGTCAACCGGGCGGGAGACTCCATCCCCGGGCTGGAGTCTTTCCGGGTTCACCGGCGGCTGCCGGGCACGCTGGTGGTCACGGTGCGGGAGTCCGAGCCGATCGCTCTGGTGCCCAGCCGCGGGGTGCTGCGGCTGGTCAGCGAGCGGGGCCGGATTCTCCCCTTCGATCCCCGGGTGGAGGCCCCGGACCTCCCGCTGGCGGAGACGGCCGATTCCCTGGTCACCGGTCTCCTGGCGCGGGTCCGGGATGCCGACCCGACGCTGTTCGCACGGGTGGTGCGGGCGGAGCGGGCGGGCGACGGCGTGCTGCTGACGGTCGAGCCGGGGCCCGACGCCGGGGCCCGGCGGCCGGCCCGGCACCGGCTGCGGTTCCGGCCCGATGCGCCGGCGGGAGTGATCCGGGCGGTGACACTGGTGGAACAGGATCTCGTCAAGCGGGGCCGGCAGTGGGCGGAGCTGGATGCCCGATTCGCCGGCCAGGTCGTCGTACGCTGGGAGGCAGCGTGAGCGTCTCACCCAATCGGCTCGTGGCCGCAGTGGATCTGGGCAGCACCAAGGTCACGGCGGTCATCGCCGAGGTCCAGGGCGACGCCCGCGCGGCGGGCACCCGCATCCTCGGCATCGGGGTGGAACGCTGCCACGGGGTGCGGCGCGGGGTGGTGCGGGGGATCGAGGAGACCACCCGCGCCATCAGCAAGGCCATGAAAGACGCCGAGCGGATGGCCGGCGTCGAGGTGGGGTGGGTGTACTGCGGGATCGCCGGCGAGCATGTGGCGGGGCAGACGTCCACCGGGGTCGTGTCGGTCACCGGGGGAGAGATCCGCACCGGGGACGTCGCCCGGGTCAACGACGTGGCCTCCAGCGTCCCGCTGGGGCGGGACCACGAGCTGCTCCATGCGATCCCCCAGGACTACCTGGTGGACATGCAGCCCGGCATCAGCGAGCCGATCGGCATGACCGGCTCCCGGCTGGACGCCCAGGTCTACCTGGTCACCGTGCTGAGCAGCGTGCCCCAGAACCTGCGCAAGTGCGTCGAGGGGGCGGGATACCACGTGGCGGAGTTCGTGCTGGAGCCGGTGGCGGCCTCGCTGGCGGTGCTGACCCCGGACGAGCGGGAACTCGGCTGCGCCTTGGTGGAACTGGGCGGCGGATCCACCAACGTGGCTATCTTCCAGGGTGGCAAGATCCGGCACACGGCCTCCCTGCTCATTTCGGGCGGGCACGTCACCAATGATATTGTGCATGGCCTGCAGGTGACCCAGCAGGATGCGGAGCGCCTCAAGGAACGGCATGGGGCCGCCTGGGAGTTGCTGGTGCCCGAGTCAGATGTCATCGAGCTTCCCGGCACCCCGGGGCAGGGCGCCCGGTCGGCGCACCGCCAGGTGCTTGCCCATATCATGCGGATGCGGCTCCAGGAGACCATGGAGTTCGCGCTGGACGAGATCACCCGGGCGGGGTATCACCAGCGGCTGCCGGCCGGGGTGATCCTCACCGGCGGCGGGGCCCAGGCCACCGGCGTGGTGGAGCTGGCCCGCGAGGTCTTCGCCATGCCCGTGCGGGTGGGCAAGCCGGGGCAGGGCCTGGCCGGGCTCACCGACAGCGTCGAGTCGCCGCGCTTCGCGGTGGCGGCCGGGTTGGCCCTGTACGGGAGCCGGCAGCTGCGCCAGGGCGCGGCGTTCGGGTCGGGCAAGCGCAGCTCGCAGGCGGTGGAAAAGCTGGTGCGGCCGGTGCGACAGTGGTTCCAGGATATCTTCTGACACTTCCCAGGCGGGCCGGAGAGAACATCTCATGATCTTCGAGCTGGAAGAAACCGGGGCGCAGGGCGCCCGCATGAAGGTGCTCGGCGTCGGCGGCGGCGGCGGCAACGCCGTCAACCGCATGATCGAAGAGCAGCTCCAGGGGGTGGAGTTCATCTCGGTCAACACCGACGCCCAGGCGCTGGGGAACTCCCGCGCCGACGTGAAGGTGCAGATCGGCCGCAAGCTCACCCGCGGGCTGGGGGCCGGCGCCCGGCCCGAGATCGGCCGCCAGGCCATGGAGGAGAACCGGGACGATGTCCTGCAGGTTCTCCAGGGCGCCGACATGGTCTTCGTCACCTGCGGGATGGGCGGCGGGACCGGCACCGGAGCGGCCCCGATCATCGCCCAGATGGCCCGCGACATGGGGGCCCTCACCGTCGGGATCGTGACCAAGCCCTTCCTGTTCGAGGGCAAGAAGCGCATGAAGCAGGCCGAGATGGGCATCGCCGAGATCCGGGCGGCGGTGGACACCATGATCGTGGTGCCCAACGAGCGGCTGCTGGCGGTGGTGGGGAAGGGCATTCCTTTCCAGGATTCGCTCAAGAAGGCGGACGAGGTCCTCCTCCAGGCCACCCAGGGCATCGCCGACCTGGTGACCAAGACCGGCCTCATCAACGTGGACTTCGCCGACGTCCGGACCATCATGCAGAACGGCGGCTCGGCCCTGATGGGGACAGGCATCGGCCGGGGGGACAACCGCGCCATGGAGGCGGCCCAGCAGGCCATCTCCAGCCCGCTGCTCGACAACGTCTCGATCACCGGCGCCAACGGCGTGCTGATCAACATCACCGGCGGCTCCGACCTCACCATGGGTGAGGTGACCACCATCAACGACATCATCCACGACGCGGTCGGCGAGGACGCCGAGATCATCTTCGGTGCCGCCACCGATCCCTCGATGCAGGGCGAGGTGCGGGTGACGGTCATCGCCACCGGTTTCGACCGGCCCGAGACCCCCGCCGTCACCGCCCCGCCGGTGAAGGCGGTCCCCGGGGTGATCAACTTCCCCACCACCAAGCGGGTCACCCCGCCGCCGGCGGCCTCGCCCGCTCCTCCGCCGCCCCGGGCCGAGCCCAAGCGGGCCAATCCCGGCGACGTGCCGGAGATGGAGATCCCGACCTTCATCCGGCGCCAGATGGACTGATGCCCAGCCACCCGGGGGACCATGCACCCTGACCGCGTCGCCGGGCTGAAGACCCTCGGCGCGTTCGTCGTCGCCTCCGCCATCCTTGCGGGGGCGGGCGCGTTCGCGCTGCAGGGGACCTGGCCGTGGCGGCCGGCGCCGGTGGTGGGCGCCACCGTCGGCGAGATCCTGACCATCCGCACCGCCGACACCCTGCGCCGGGGCGAGACGCTCTCCGAGCTGTTCGTGCGCCAGGGCCTCCCCGGATTCTCGCTCAGCCCCGCCTCCGCGCTGCAACTGTTCGACCCCCGCCGGCTGCGGCCGGGGCTGGTGTTCACCTTCGAGCGCCAGGGCGATGATCCGGTGCCCTCCCGGGTGGTGGTGCGCACCGGCCCCGACCAGCGGGTCGCCCTGAGTCTTCTGGCCGACGGGTGGAATGCCAGCGCCGAGCCGGTGCTCTGGAGCAGCACGCCGGTCACCGTGAGCGGGCATATCACCACCTCGCTGTACGAGGCGCTCGACCGCATGGACGGCGCCAGCGGCCTGACGGCGGAGGACCGTATCCGGCTGGCCTGGGACCTCGCCGACATCTTCGCGTGGCAGGTGGACTTCAGCCGCGACATCCGGCCCGGTGACAGCTTCTCGGTGCTGGCTGAGCGCCTCACCAGCGAGGAGGGGGAGACCCGGTTCGGGCGGGTGCTGGCCGGGGACCTTGTCATCGGCGGCAAGCCGTACTCGGCATTCCGATTCACGGCGGCCGACGGCAGCAGCGGATTCTACGATGCCGAGGGCCGCTCCCTCCGGCGGGCGTTCCTGCTGGCGCCGGTGGCGTTCCGGCGGATCTCCTCCCGGCTCAACCGGGCCCGCATGCACCCGGTGCTGGGCTTCGTCCGCCGCCACGAGGGCATTGACTACGCCGCCGACCCCGGAACCCCGGTGATGGCGGCGGGCGACGGCGTGGTGGTGCGGCGCGACTGGATCGGCGGCTACGGCAACCTGGTGGAGATCCGGCATGTCAACGGCATCGTGACCCGCTACGGCCACCTGCGGGCGTTCGCCAAGGGCATGTCCGTCGGGGACCGGGTACAGCAGGGAGACGTGATCGGCTACGTGGGCTCGACCGGGCTCGCCACCGGCCCGCACCTCCACTATGAGTTCCGGGTCAACGGTGTCTCGCGGGATCCGCGGGGCACCGATATGGGCAGCGGGAACCCCGTCCCGCCCGCGCTGGCCGCCGAGTTCGCGCTGGAACGCGCCCGGCTCTCCGCCCTGCTGGGCACCGGCGGATCCGCCTTCGCCGAACGCGCCTCCGAACCATCCGCACGCCAGGGCCGCGGCGCGTCGTTCTGACGCCGCCCCGCCCGGGGCCGCCCCCGTGGACCTTTTTCCCGCCATAGACCTCCGTGCCGGCCGCGTCGTGCGGCTGTCCCAGGGAGAGGCCGGCCGCGAAACCCGCTACGGGGATGATCCCGTAGCACAGGCGGAACAATTCGCGGACGCCGGGGCGCGGTGGATTCACGTCGTGGACCTGGACCGGGCCTTCGGGACTGGGGATAATCACCGGTCAGTGGCCGCGATAACCCGAGCCCTCGCCGGACGGGTGCAGATCCAGGCCGGGGGCGGGCTCCGCTCGCTGGATGCGGTGCGTGCGGTGCTCGACCTGGGGGTGCGCCGCGCCGTCCTGGGAACTGCCGCGGTGACCGATCCGGCGCTGGTGCCCCAGGCCGTGGCGGCTGCTGGCGCCGACCGCCTGGCGGTGGGGCTGGATACCCGTGACGGCAAGGTGGCCATCCGCGGCTGGGTCGAAACTTCTCCCCTCCTCGCGGTGGACGTCTGCCGCCGGGTGGTGGCCGATGGCGCCGGCACCATCATCTACACCGACGTGGCCCGCGACGGGATGCTCGCCGGCCCCGATCTGGACGGCGCCCGGGCGCTCCAGGCGCTTGGGGCGTCGGTGATTGCGAGTGGCGGCGTGGCCTCCCTCGATGACCTCCGCGCCGTGCGGGAGGCCGGGCTGGCGGGCGCGATCGTGGGCCGGGCGCTGTATGAGGCCCGGTTCACCCTGGAGGACGCCCTCGCCGCCGTTCGCTAGCCGGCGGGCCGGAACGCACCGGCGCTCATCCGTCTCCTCGATCCCGCGACTTCCCCCGTACTTCCCCGGAGCATCGTGTTGCGGCTGCTACTGGTGGTGCTGCTGGCAGGTGTGGCCTCGTGGGTGACCTACTGGCGGCTGGAGCAGGTGGGCCGGCGGGGCTGGCTGGCGGCCGTCTGTCGCGGACTCGCCTGGACGGCGCTGGGCCTGCTGCTCCTGGATCTCTCCTGTGCCCGCCCGGGCGCTGAAGGAACCCGCCCGCTCGTGCTGTTGGACGGCAGCCTGAGCATGGCCGGTGCCGGGGGACGCTGGCAGGAGGCCCGCGACTCCGCCCAGGCCTGGGGAGAGGTGCGGCTGTTCGGCGACGACGGCCCGCGGGACGACACCCTCCCCACCCTGGGTCGGTCCGCCCTGGCGCCGGCGCTCCGCGCCGCGGCGGCCTCGGAGCGGCGTGTGCTGGTGGTGACCGATGGCGAACTCGACGACGCCGCCGATCTCACCCCCGACCTCCTCCACCGGGCGGGGGTCCGGCTCTTCCCCCGCGCCCCAGGCCGCGACCTCGCCGTGCTCCGGGTGGACGGCCCCGCCCGGGTCACCGCCGGGGACACCATTCGGCTGGAGGCGGAGGTCCGGGCCTTCGGTGATCCCGGCGATTCGGCCCGGGTGGAGGTCCGGCTCGACCAGCGCATCCTCGCCCGGCAGGCCCTTCGCCTGGCGGCGGGCGCCAGCGCCCTGGTCACCTTTCGGCTGCCGAGCACAAATCTCCCGGCCGAAGCGCTGCTGGGCGTGGCCGTGGTGGCCGGCGACGCCGAGCCTCGCGACGACCTCCGGCTCCACCTCGTCCGCATCACGCCCACGCCGGGGGTGGTCCTCCTCGCCGATCCCGCCGACTGGGACGCCAGGTTCCTCTTCCGGGCGCTCGCCGACGTGGCCGAACTCCCGGTCCGGGGGTACGTCCGCCTGGAACGAGGCCGCTGGCGGAGCATGACCGACCTGTCGCCGGTGGGCGCCCAGGAGCTGGCCCGGGCGGCAAGCCGGGCCGACGTGCTCATCCTCAAGGGCGCCCGCCCCGACTTCGCCCGGCAGACCGGCGCCCGCGGCACCTGGGAGTGGCCCAGCGGCGAGGGCGGTGAGGCAGTCACCCCGGGTGAGTGGTACGCCTCCGCCCCGGCGGGCTCGCCGGTGGCGGGGGCGTTCATCGGCCTCCCGGTGGATTCGTTCCCGCCCCTGATGCAGATCACCCCGATCGAGCCGGCCTCCGGCATGTGGACCGGGCTCTCGGTCCAGCTGGCCCGCCGGGGTTCGGAACGGCCGGTGCTGGTGGGGGAATCGAGTGCCGGAAGGCGCAGGGTGCTGACGGCCGGCGAAGGACTGTGGCGCTGGGCCTTTCGCGGCGGGAGCAGCGAGCAGGCCTACCGCGCGCTGGTCGCGGGGACCCTCTCCTGGCTGCTCGGCGGGGCGGACACCACCACCGGAAGGGCCCGCCCGGTACGGTCGGTGGTGGAGAACGGCCGGCCGATCGTCTTCACCTGGGCCGGCTCCGGGCCACCGGCGCCAGTGGGGATCAGTATCTCGGGGGAACAGAGCCGGCGGGACACCCTTCGCTTCGCGGCCGATGGCCGGGCCACACTCTCACTGTCGCCGGGCCGGTACCGGTATCAGCTGGATGGCGGCGGGAGCGGCCCGCTGGTGGTCGAGGTGTGGTCGGAGGAGTGGCTCCCCCGCGCGGTGGTGCTGGAGGACCGTGAGGCCCCTGCGGTGACACGGGCGGGCATCACCAGCACGCGCAGCTGGGTCTGGCTCTTCCTGGTGGCGGTGCTGGGTCTGGGTGGCGAATGGCTGGTGCGGAAACGGCTGGGCCTGCGGTGAGGGGGCCGCTCAGCCGTAGGCATCCCCGCCATCCGGCCGGGAGGACCCGGGTTCACGCCGCGGGGAGGCCAGCAGTCGCTCGGTGAAATCCACCCGCTCCGACAGCTCGGCCACCTCCCGGCGCAGCGCGTCCAGTTCATCCAGAACCATGGTATCCACCTGCGGCTGGGCCCCGGCGTCCACCTCCCACCGCGACACCAGGCGGCCCTCGGCATCCCGGAATGCCCCGGCCGACACCAGGATCAGGTCGTAGAGGTACCAGATCCCCAGCCCGCCAAGGGTACAGGCCATCAGCACGCCCGAGCCCACGTGACCGGTATAGAAACGATGGGCGCCGAAGGGTCCCAGGACCGCCGCTAGGGCCACGGCGACCCCGCGGGAGCGGTCGGACACCGCCATCGGCATGTGCTGTTCGTCCCCTGTCATGAAAATCCTGTCGGTGGAGTGGCGCCCGGGGGTTGCTGCCCTGAAGATAGCCCGACTCAAGACCGCAGAAAGACCTTGGTGGGCGGCTGGCCGTCGTTACTTTCCCTGCCATGGCCGATCGAGTTGGAGAACCGCAGCGGCTCTCGCTGTGGCAGAAGCTCAAGCGGGTGGCGCTGACCGATGTCGGGGCCCTGGTCCGGGGCATGAACGCCGCGGACCTGGAGGCGCTCGAACGCACCCTCATCGAAGCCGACTTCGGGGTGCAGGCCTCGGTGGAGCTGGTCCAGGCGGTGGAGGACGAGGTCCGCCGTGGACGCCTCAAGACCGAGGACCAGCTCAAGGCGGCCGTGGCGGGGAGGATCACTGCCATCCTCCACGGAGCCACTCCTTCCGATGCCGGGCTGGCGCGGGCGACCGATGCCGGGCCCACCGTGGTGGTCTTCGTCGGCGTCAACGGGGTGGGGAAGACCACCAGCGTCGCCAAGGTGGCTCAGCGGCTCCTGCGGGAGAAGCACACGGTGCTCCTGGCCGCCGCGGACACCTACCGTGCGGGCGCCATCCAGCAGTTGCAGGCCTGGGCCGGGCGGCTGGACGTTCCGTGCGTCGCCGGCGCGCCGGGCGGGGATCCGGCCGCAGTGGCGTTCGACGCCGTCGAGGCTGCCACTACCCGGGGGGTCGACACGGTGCTGGTGGACACCGCGGGCCGGCTGCACACCCAGGAGGGCCTGATGGACGAGTTGCGCAAGGTCTTCCGGGTGATCGGGCGCAAGCGACCCGGCGCGCCGCACGAGACGCTGCTGGTGCTCGACGGGACCGTGGGCCAGAACGCGATCCAGCAGGGCCGGCTGTTTCAGCAGGCGGTGCAGCCCACCGGCATCATTCTCACCAAGCTCGACGGCAGCGCCCGCGGCGGGGCGGTGGTGGCGCTGAGGAAGGAGCTTGGGCTTCCGATCAAGTTCGTGGGGGTCGGGGAATCACTCGACGCCCTCGAGCCGTTCGACGCCAGGTCGTTCGCGGGGCGGCTGCTGGAGTAGGCCGCTGGCCCTCGGGCCGGCCTCACCGCTGGTCCCTTCCCGGAGTCTCATGCCCCTCATCCGTCCCGACACCCCGGTCAAGTTCCTCAAGGGGATCGGCGAACGCCGGGCCGAGGCGTTTCACCGCCTGGGGGTGCGGACGGCGCAGGACCTGCTGTGGCATGTCCCCTTCCGCTATTTGGACGCCTCCAGCGTGACCCCGCTGGCCCGGGCCAGGGTGGGGGAGGAGGTCGCCTGCGTCGGCACGGTGGTGGCCAAGCGGCTCATGCCCACCCGGAGCGGGCTCCGGATCTTCACCGCCGTCCTGCGCGACGAGAGCGGCCTCCTGGAGTGTGCCTGGCCCGGGCAGGGTTTTCTCGACCGCAGCATCCGGGAGGGCCAGGTCCTGCTGGTGGCCGGCGCGGTGCGGTTCTACCACGGGCGCCAGCTGGTCCCGCGAGAGTTCATCGTGCTGTCGGAGCCGGGCAGCGAGGCCGATGGCGATGCCCCCGGCGGAGGGCGGGTGCTCCCCGTCTACCGGGCCACGGAAGGGTTGTCGCACAAGGTGATCCGGGGGCTGATCAACCGGCATCTCGACGGGCTCATCGGTGCCGCCCCAGACCCGCTGCCCGAGGACCTCCGGACCGGGCTCGGCCTCCCGCCGGTGGCGGAATCGCTCCGGGTGGTCCATGCGCCGGGCACGATCGAGGAAGCGGAGCGGGGCCGCCGCCGGCTGGCCTTCGATGAGCTGCTGGACCTCCAGCTGATGCTCTCCCGGGCCCGCCTGCTGGCCAAACGCCGCCGGGCGGGAACGCCGTTCGAGCTCCGGCACACCTTCACCACCCGCCTCGCCCAGTCGCTCCCCTGGCCCCTGACGGCGGACCAGAAGCGGGCCATCCGCGAGGTGACCGGCGACATGACCGCGCCCGAGCGGATGCACCGCCTGCTGATGGGCGATGTGGGCACGGGCAAGACCGTGGTCGCCCTCTTCGCCATGCTCCTCGCCCTGGAAAACGACTATCAGTCCGCCCTGATGGCGCCGACCGAGTTGCTCGCGGAGCAGCATCTTGCCACCCTGACCTCGCTGCTCTCGCCGCTCGACCTCCGGCCGGAGCTGCTGGTGGGGCGCCTGACGGTGGCGGAGAAGTCGGCCCGACGGAAGAAGCTGGCCAGCGGCGAGGCCCGGCTGGTGGTCGGCACGCACGCGCTGCTGGAGGACGCGGTGGCGTTCCGCCGGCTCGGCCTGGTGGTGATTGACGAGCAGCATCGCTTCGGGGTGGAGCAGCGGGCCCAGCTGGTCGGCAAGGGCGAGAGTGCCGACGTGCTGCTGCTCACCGCCACCCCGATTCCGCGCTCCCTGGCCCTTACCCGCTTCGGGGACCTGGACGTCTCCACCCTGCGGCAGAAGCCGCCGGGGCGGGGCCAGGTCACCACCGGCGTGCGGACCGGGAAGGAGCGGGAGCGGGTGCTGGAGTTCGTCCGGGAACAGTGCCTGGCGGGCCGGCAGGCCTACGTGGTGCTGCCGGTGATCGAGGAGTCGGAGCGGGCCGACCTCCGGGCCGCCAGCACCATGGCCCAGGCGCTCGCCGGCCGCTGGCCCGACCTGACGGTCGGCCTGGTCCACGGCCGGCTCAAGCCGGCCGAACGGGATGAGACCATGCGCCGTTTCCGGGCGGGGGAGGTGCGGGTGCTGGTCGCCACGACGGTGATCGAGGTGGGCATTGACGTCCCCAACGCCACCGTGATGCTGATCGAGCACCCGGAGCGGTTCGGGCTGGCCCAGCTGCACCAGCTGCGGGGGCGGATCGGCCGGGGGGCGGGGAAGAGCTTCTGCATCCTGCTCGCCGAGGGCGCGGTGCCCCGCCGCCTGAAGGCGTTTGCGGCGACGCAGGACGGCTTCAAGATCGCGGAGCTGGACCTCGAGGAACGCCGGATGGGAGACCTGATCGGGGAGCGGCAGGCGGGGGACTTCGAGCTGCGCCTGGCCCGGCTCCCGGAGGACACCGACCTGCTGCAGCAGGCCCGTACCGTCGCGCTGGACATCCTGGCCCAGGATCCGCTGTTGACCCGCCCGCGCCACCTGGGACTCAAGGCCCGGGCCCTGGGGCGGTATCCGCGGGCGGTGGAGCTGTTCCGGACGGGCTGAGCGGGGCGGGCCTAGAACGCCACGCGCACACCGAGGTCCGTCACCGGGCCGCGGAAGGTCACGCTGGGCTCGAAGGGAATGTTGTCAGGCCGCTGGCGCGGCCGGGTCAGCTCCCACACGAACAACCCGGCGGCGCCGAGCACGGCCACTTCGCCACCTACCAGCCAGCCCCGGGCCCGCCGGTCACCGCTGAGGGCTGATTGATAGTACCGCTCGGCCACCGGATCGAGGTAGCTGCCGCCGGGCCCCTGGTCGCAGCGCCGCTGGTCGCCGAAGCAGTACCGCTCCAGCCGCTCGTAGGCCCGGTCGGCGTCGGCGTGAGCCATGGCGGCCTTGATGCCCATCCCGATCCCCGCCGCCAGCACTCCCCACTTGCCGTACTTCACCAGCGCCGGCGAGCCCCGCCGCTGGGCGAACACCGAGTCGGCGGACTGGGCGGCCAGGGGCAGGGCGTCCTGGAGCCCGAGGACCAGCGGAGCGGCGAGGAGTGCGCGCCGAAGCGTGCTCAGGTGGATCATTGCCGAAGCCGGTGCAAGTCACCCCGCCCGCCGATGGCCAGGAAGTCGCCGCCGGCGAGGAGGACCGGCGGCAGCTCGAACGGCCGGCCCAGGCTGGCCCGCCAGCTCTCGCTGCCGTCGGAGGAAAGAAAGGCCCGGAGCGCGCCGTCGGCGCCGCCCACCAGGATCCAGTCGCCGACCAGCGCCGGGGCGCCGGTGGCGGGCCAGCCGGCGTCGTGCAGCCGGGTGATCTCGGGATCGGGATCACCGGTAACCCGGAAGACCGAACCCATCCGGGTCACGGCATACACCGTGTCCCCCGTGAGCGCCGGCCGGGTGAGCAGCGGCGCGTCCAGCCGGACCACCCACCGCTGCTCGAGGGTTCCCTTCTCCAGCGCCACGAGGGTGGAGTCCCCGGTGCCGGCGAAAAGCACACCCTCGTGCTCGACCCAGGGCGCCACGATGGTCCCCGGCGCCCGGCGGCGGTCAAGGATGTGGCCGTCCCCCGCCTGGAGCACAAAAAGGCTGTCCTGGGAGCTGATTAACACGCGGCCACCGCCAAGGGAAACCGGCGGGACGGTGGTGGAGCGCACCGGCCGGCGCCAGCGCACTTTGCCGGTCTCGGCATCGAGCGCGATGGCCAGGCCTTCGCGGCTCAGCGCGATGATGTTCCCTTCGACCAGGGCCAGCGGCGCGTGGATGTCGCCGGTGCGGGTGTCCCAGAGCTGGTTGCCACTGGCCCGGGCAAAGGCATACACCCGTCCCGAGGGGCGATCGGTGGCTGCGAAGATCCGGTCGCCGCCCAGGAGCACCCCGCCGGCCATCGGGCCGGTCACCCGCACCGTCCAGCGGGTCTGGCCGGTCTCGAGGTCCACGGCCACCACCTTCCGGTCGCCGCCGCCCAGGTAGACACTTGCGCTGTCGAGGGCCACCGGCGCGCTGGGTCCCCGGAGAGGCTGGGCCCGCCACAGCCGGGTAAGACCGGTTCCGGGCAGGGTATGGGGCTCCTGCCGAACCCGCGGGTCGAGCTCCGGCACAGGGCGGTAGGAACTGCAGGCCGCGTTGACGCTCAGCAGCACGACGGCTAGACTCCACGCCCCACGACGGCATCCCCTCTCGCGCCAGCGCCCATGACGACCGCCCGCATCGACGAACTGTCCCGCCACGCCGATTCCACCGTGACCGTGCAGGGCTGGGTCACTCATGTCCGGACCGGCGGCAAGATCGCCTTCGTGATGCTGCGGGATGGCACGGGATACCTGCAGGCGGTGGTCAGCAAGAAGGAGGTCCCCGATGCCGCGTGGGCGCTGGTCGGGGCGCTGGCCCAGGAGACGGCCGTCGCCGCCAGCGGCACCGTCCGGGCCGAGCCGCGGGCGCCTGGGGGGTACGAGATGCACCTGAAGGACCTCACGGTCGCCGGGAGCAGTGCCGATTTTCCGATCCAGCCGAAGGAGCATGGGACCCAGTATCTGTTTGAGCACCGGCATCTGTGGCTTCGGAGCCGGCGCCAGGTGGCCATCGCAAAGGTGCGGCATGAAGTCGTCCAGGCCATCCGCGACTTCTTCTACGAGCGGAACTTCACCCTGGTGGATACCCCCATCCTCACCGGCTCCATCGGTGAGCAGGCCGGGGAACTCTTCAGCACCGACTACTTCGACCTGGGCAAGGCCTACCTGGCCCAGACCGGGCAGCTCTACGTGGAGGCCGCGGCGGCGGCGCTCGGCAAGGTGTACTGCTTCGGGCCGACCTTCCGTGCCGAGAAATCCAAGACCCGGCGGCACCTAACCGAGTTCTGGATGGTGGAGCCCGAGGTGGCCTTCAACGACTCCGCCGCCAATATGCGGCTCCAGGAGGAGTTCGTGAGCTACCTCGTGGGCCGGGCCCTGGAGCGCCGCAAGGAGGAACTCAAGGAGCTGGAACGCGACGTCTCCACCCTCGAGCGGGTCCAGGCGCCATTCCACCGCATCTCCTACACCGACGCCGTCGCCCGGCTCAACCAGCTCGGCTCCGACATGGAGTGGGGCCGGGACCTCGGCGGGGACGACGAGACCCTCCTGGCCCAGCAGTACGACCGCCCGGTGTTCGTGTTCAACTACCCCAAAGGGGTCAAGGCGTTCTACATGAAGGAGAACCCCGACGATCCCCGGACCGTGCTCAACAACGACTGCCTGGCACCTGAGGGCTACGGCGAGATCATCGGCGGGTCACAGCGCGAGGACGACTACGACCGCCTGCTGGCCCGGATCAAGGAGCAGCACCTCGACCCTGAAGCCTATCGCTGGTACCTCGACCTCCGGAAGTACGGCACCTTCGTGCATTCAGGGTTCGGTCTCGGAGTGGAACGCACCGTCGCGTGGATCTGCGGCGTGCCCCACATCCGGGAGACGATTGCCTTTCCCCGGCAGATACACCGGCTCTATCCGTAGGGCACGCGGGCAGGGTGTCACGCGGGACTGGGCCCGCGCTCAGCGCCCCTTCGCCTCCTCCCACAGTCCGTCCAGGACTTCAAGACCGGCGCTGGTCACGTCAATGCCGCGCTCGCGGGCCAGCGACTCCACCACCTGAAAGCGCTGCCGAAACTTGGCGTTGGCGCGGTCCAGCGCCGAGGCCGGCTGCACCCTCGCCTTGCGGGCCAGGTTGACCACGGCAAAGAGCAGGTCGCCGATCTCGTCTACCAGCGCCTCGGGCGGGTGCGGATACACCGGCTCGCCGGCCACCGTCGCGGCGGGCTCGGGAAGCGGGTCGCCTGCGGCCAGTTCCGCCTCGACCTCGGCCAGTTCCTCCCGCACCTTGGCAGCTGGGCCGCTGGCATCAGGCCAGTCGAATCCCACGGCGGCAGCACGTTCCTGGAGCCGGTAGGCCAGGTGGAGGGCGGGGAGGGCTGGGGGGAGACCGTCCAGCACGCCCCGCCGGCGCTCCTTCCGCTTCAGCGATTCCCAGCGCTCCAGCGGCCCGAGATCGAAGAGATGGGGGTGCCGCCGGTGCATCTTCCGTTCGAGGTCCCCCGCGACCTCCTCCGCATTGAACTCCCCGCGCTCCTCGCCCAGCACCAGCTGCCAGGCCAGGTGGAGGAGCAGGTCGGCGACCTCCTCCCGGATCCCGGCCGGGTCCCCCTCGGCCACGGCATGGTCCAGCTCGAACACCTCTTCGAGCAGGTACGGCCGGATGGTCTCGCGGGTCTGGACCCGGTCCCAGGGGCAGCGTTTCCGGAGGTCCCGGACGACGGCCATGGCACGTCCAAGCGCTGAATTGTCTTGCATTTACCCTCCTCGGCCGATATGATACGCGCCGCTCTCGCATGCCGTCAATCGCGCCGTCTCCGGAGCGCGCCTGGGCCGATATCGACCTCGGGGCGCTCAAAGCCAATGCCCGCACCGTGGCTCGGATCTCCGGAGCCCGGCTTCTGCCCATGGTCAAGGCCAATGCCTACGGCCTGGGGGCGGTCCCGGTCGTCAGGGCGCTTGAGGCGCTGGGGCCGTGGGGGTACGGAGTGGCCACGGTCGAGGAGGGCGCTGAACTCCGGAATGCCGGGATCACCCGGCCCATCGTGGTCTTCTCGCCGCTCCAGCCCTCGCAGGCCGCCCGCTACCTCGCCCACTCGCTTCGCCCCACTATCGGGGATGTCCCGGCCCTGAAGGTCTGGCTGGCCCAGGGATCGGCGCCGTTCCATGTGGAGGTGGACACCGGCATGTCGCGCAGCGGCTTCCGCGCCGCCGGCGACGCCGGCTGGAAGGATCTCCTCGGCGAGGCCACCGGGTTCGAGGGGCTCTTCACCCACTTCCATTCGGCCGAGGACGATCCGGCCACGGTGCACCGGCAGTGGCAGCGGCTGCAGCAGGTGCTCGAGGCGCTGCCGCGGCGGCCCGAGCTGGTGCACGCGGCCAACAGCTCCGCGGCGCTCCAGGGGTCCCGCTACGCGGGAGACCTGGTCCGCCCCGGGATTTTCCTCTTCGGGGGCGATGCCGGCGGCCCGGCGCCCGAAGTGGTGGTGCGGCTCAGGACCCGGGTGGTGGCGGAACGGACGGTGCGCGCGGGAGACTCGGTGAGCTACGGCGCGGCCTGGATTGCCCCCCGCGACACCCGGGTGGCCACCCTGGCGCTCGGATACGCCGACGGCATGGTCCGGTCGCTGAGCAACCAGGGCGCGGTGGAGCTGCATGGGCACGTTGCCCCGGTGGTGGGGCGGGTTACCATGGATTTCACGATGGTCTCCACCGACGTGGCCGTGGCGCCGGGGGACATCGCCACGGTGTATGGCGGCCTGGTCTCGCTGGATGACCAGGCTCGGAGGGCGGGCACCATCAGCTATGAACTCCTCACCAGCCTCGGGCCGCGCGTGCCGCGCGTCTATTCATGAACCAGCACTTTGCTTCCCTGGTGGCCGGTCTGGCGCACCAGGCCGACCAGGCCCTCAACGGTACCCTTCCGCCGGGGGCGCCGGGCAATCCGGCGCCGCGGGAGGTGGCCCGTGCCCTGATTGATACCCTCGTCATGCTGGAAGAGAAGACCCAGGGCCGCCTCGACCCCGACGAGCAGCAGCTTCTCGGGACCGCGCTCACGGCCCTCCGGTTCCGGTTCGTCACCACCGAGCCGAAGTAGCCGGCGCCTCCCGTACCCCTCCTCATGCCACCCGCCCCCGGACACGAGCGCCGTGCCGCGCTGATCGTGCTTGATGGCGTGGGGATCGGCGCCGCTCCCGACGCGGCCGACTACGGCGATGCGGGCAGCAACACGCTGGGCAATGTCGCCCGGGCGATCGGGGGACTGGCGCTGCCGTATCTCGAGCGGCTGGGACTGGGATGCTGCGCCGAGCTGGCCGGCGTCCGCGCCGTCCAGCAGCCCGAGGCCGCCTGGGGCGTGGCCCGGCCGGCCAGCGCCGGCAAGGACAGCAGCACCGGCCATTGGGAGCTGACCGGGGTTCGACTGGAGCAGCCGGCGAGGACCTGGCCGGACGGGTTCCCGGCCGGCTTCGTCGCGGCATTGACCGAGGCCACCGGCCGCGGAGTGCTGGGCAACCGGCCCGCCTCCGGGACCCGGATCCTCGAAGACCTCGGCGAGGAGCATCTCGCCACCGGCAGCTGGATCCTCTACACCTCGGCGGACAGCGTCTGCCAGCTGGCGGCCCACGAGGACCTGGTGCCGGTGGCCGAGCTGTACCGCGCCTGCGAGGCCGCGCGGAGACTCCTGGTGGGAGACCAGGCGACCCTGCGGGTGATTGCCCGCCCGTTCACGGGGAAGCCGGGAGCCTGGCGGCGGACCGACCGGCGCCGCGACTTCAGCTTACCGCCCCCCGGGGACACCCTGCTGGACCGGCTGCGGCAGGCCAGCGTCCCGCGGCTGGGCATCGGCAAGGTGGACGACCTTTTCGCCGGGCGGGGCATCACCAGTATTCACCCGGGGAACAACCCGGACACCTTCGCGGCGATCGCCAGCGGCCTGCGGTCGCTCAACCGGGGGCTGCTGTTCGCGAACATCATCGAATTCGACCAGACCTGGGGCCACCGCAACGACGTGGCCGGGTTCCACCGGGGGCTGCTGGCCCTGGATGCGGCCCTGCCGGCCATGCTGGCGCCGATGCGGGAGGACGATCTGGTTATACTTACCGCCGACCACGGCAACGACCCGACCACCCCTTCCACGGACCATTCGCGGGAGCAGGTGCCGGTGCTCGTGCTGGGCCGCCGAGTGCGGCCGGTTCCGCTCGGCACCCGCTCGACGTTCGCGGACGTCGGCCAGACCCTGGCCGACTTCTTCGGCGTCCCCCCGCTCGCCTCGGGCCGGTCCTTCCTCGCGGAGATCTGGGATGGCTGACGCGCTTGTGGCGGCCGCATGGGCCGCCCGGGCCGGGGCGTGGTGCCCGTACTCGGGCTTCGCGGTGGGAGCGGCGCTCGAGGCCGAGGACGGGCGCATCTTCGCGGGCTGCAACGTGGAGAACGCTTCCTACGGGCTCACGGTGTGCGCCGAGCGCAACGCGGTGGCCGCCGCGGCGGTGGCGGGTGTGCACCGCTTCCGCCGCCTGGTCGTCGTGACCGAGCGAGACCCGCCGGTGGCGCCCTGCGGCGCCTGCCGGCAAGTACTGCTGGAGTTCGGACCCGATCTCGAGGTCGAGGCCGTGGGCCCGGGCGGCACCCGCCGCTGGCCGCTGGCCCAGCTGATCCCCGAGGGATTTCACCTGTGAGGTAGGACCGCTTGCCCAGGAATCTTCTACTGACCCTGCTGCTGGCCCCCGTGCTGCTTGGCGCCTGCCAGGAGCGGCTGGCCGCCCCGGCAGACTGCCCCAGCCTCTGCCCCGGGGGCTACACCATTCTGGACACCACCCTGATGGCGGTGGCCGACGGCGACACCAGCTTCAGCGGCTACCTGGTCGCGGGGCAGGGCGGCAGCCTCCGGGTATCGTGGCAGTTCCCGGTGAGTGAGGACCGGTCGCTGATCCAGTTCGTGGGACGGCCCGACTCGCTGGTGGTGGGAGACAGCATGGCGGCATACACCATCGACTCGGTGGCGCTGGAAGTGGCCCTGGTGTACCGGGACACCTCGGTGTCCGGGCTCAAGCTGTTCCTGTACCGGCTGCCGGCCACGGTGGACACCACCACGACCTTCGTGGACGTGGACACCGCGTTCACCCAGGCCAATATCGTGGACAGCTTCGTGGTGGACACCGGCAACGCCCAGCGCTTCCGGGCGGTGTTCTCGGGCGCGGAACTCTCCAAGGTGGCCATCCCCGCCGCCGACAGCGGGGTCCTCGCGCTCGGGGTCCAGATCCGGGCCGATCAGGGCACCGGGGTGCGGATCGGCAGTCCGGCGGGCGGCGCCACGGCGCCGCTGTTTCTCACCTATGTGCAGCTGCCCACGAGCGACACCACGACGGTTGCCCGGATCATCACCCGCACGGCCCGGTTCGCGACTTTTCTTTCGGAGACCCCGTCGGTCCCGGATCCGTCGCTGCTCACCGTGGGAGGCGTGCCGAGCAACCGGGCCGTCCTGCGGTTCCCGTGGCCCGCATTCCTGCGGGATTCGGCACAGCTCATCCGCGGCACCCTGGAACTGATCCTCGCCGCCCCGGTGGAGGGGATTCCCGGCGACTCGGCCACGGTGCTGGCCCGGCCGGTGCTGGCCGACTTCGGTGCCAAGAGCCCCACCACCAACGACGGGTTCTTCATCGGGGTGGCCTCAGTGGTGCCGGGCCAGGCGGATACAGTGCGCTTCGAGGTCCGGCCGGCGCTCACCGCGTGGCAGGGCAGCACCCCCAGGCCATCCACGTTCATCCTGCAGCTTTCGCCGGAGGTCAGCACCTTCACCCGTCCGGTCTTCGGCTCCACCCGCACCCCGGGCGCGGTGCCCCGGCTCCGGGTGACCTACGCCCGCACCTTCCCGTTCGAGGATCCGTAATTGCCGTCGCCCCGCTTCGTGACCGGCGCGCTGCTCGTGGCCGGGCTGGCCGTGGCGCCGGCGGCCCTCCCGGCGCAGTCGTCCATCTTCGGCGTCCGGGGGCTGGGCATGCCCGGGCGGCCGTACACCCCCGCGACCCGGGCCACCGGCGGCAGCTTCGGCCTGTTCGATGGCGAGAGCAGCCTGAACCCGGCGGCACTGAGCTTCCTCCAGGGCGCCACCGGCAGTTTTGTGATGGCACCGACCTGGCGCCACTGGGAGAGCCCGGCCGGAACCGCCCAGATCCGGGAGACCCGTTTCCCGCTCATGAGCTTCGCGGGACCGATCCCCGGCAGCAGCGTGGGTGTGGGCCTCTCCCTGGGCAGTTATGCCGACCGGGACTTCCGCCTGACAGCGGTGGACACCATCACGCTCCGCGGGGCCCCGGTGGAGGTGGCGGACACCCTGTCCTCGCTGGGCGGCCTGAACGAGATCCGCCTCGCGGCCGGCACGGTGGTCGGCTCGCGCACCTCGGTCGGCGCCGCGGTGTACTGGATCACCGGCTCGAGCCGGCTGGACGCCCGGCGGAGTTTCGGCGACAGCACCTACCTGCCGGTGCGCCAGACCGCCGAGCTCTCCTACCAGGGCGTGGGGCTGTCGCTGGGCGTGGTGCACAAGCTGCGGGAGAACCTGCAGGTGGCGCTCTACGCCCGGACCGACGGCCATGCCGACGTGGACCTCGATTCGGCCGGGGTCTATCAGGTGGACCTCCCCTACACCATCGGGGCGGGGGCCCAGCTCAAGCCATCGGCCCGCCTGACCGTAGCCGGCCACCTGCTGTACCGGACCTGGTCCGGCGCCAATTCCGACCTCCTGGCCCAGGGCGGCACGGGGGCAGAAAACACCCTGGAGCTGGCCCTGGGTGGCGAGCTGGCCCGGAACGCCCGGCGGCCCGGCAACCTGCCGATCCGGTTCGGGGTCCGCTACGCCCAGCTCCCCTTCCCGATCCAGCCGGGCGAGCAGCCCCGGGAGTTCGGCCTCTCGCTGGGCACCGGGACGCGCTTCGCCCAGGACCGGGCCTCGCTGGACCTCACGCTGGAGCACCACTGGCGCAGCGAGTCCTCCCGCTACTCCGAGCGGGCCTTCACGATCGTCTTCGGGCTCTCGGTCCGGCCCTCGGGCGGGCGTTAGGCCCGGCCGGGCGCGGCAGGACGCCGGGCGCCCGCCCCCTTATCTTCCCCGGCATGAAGACCGTCTACATCGAGACCTACGGCTGCCAGATGAACGTCGCCGACACCGAGCTCATGCTCGGTGCGCTCGGCCGCGACGGTTACGTGCAGACCGATCGTCCCGAGGGGGCGGATGTCATGCTGGTCAACACCTGCGCCGTGCGGGACAACGCCGAGCAGCGGGTGATCGGCCGCCTGGGGGAGCTGCAGCATCACAAGCGCCCTGGCTCGGTCCTGGGTGTCGTGGGCTGCATGGCCCAGCGGCTGGGGCCCCGGCTGCTGGCCCAGGTGCCCAAGGTGGACCTGGTGGCCGGCCCCGACGCCTACCGCAACCTCGGGGCGCTGGTGGGGCAGGCCTCGGCCGGGCAGCGGCTGGCGGACACCGAGTTCCGTTCCTGGGAGCACTATGAGGATGTGCCCCCGGTCCGGGAGACCGCCGCCACGGCGTACGTGACGGTCCAGCGGGGCTGCGATTACAAGTGCACCTTCTGCATTGTTCCGTATACCCGGGGGCCGGAGCGGAGCCGCAGACTGGAGGACGTGGTGCAGGAGGTCCGGCAGCTCGCCGGGCAGGGCACCACCGAGGTGACGCTCCTTGGGCAGACGGTCAACAGCTATCACGATGGGCAGGCCGACTTCGCCGACCTGCTCCGGGCGGTGGCCCGGGTGGACGGCATCCGCCGGGTCCGGTTCACCAGCCCCTATCCCACCGACTTCACCGACCGGGTCATCGAGGCCATGGCCACGACCCCGGCGGTGTGCGAGCACGTCCACCTGCCGGTCCAGAGCGGGTCCAACGCCGTGCTCAAGCGGATGCTCCGGCGCTACACCCGGGAGCAGTACCTCGACGTCGTGGCCCGGCTCAGGGCCGCCATCCCGGACATCACCTTTTCCACCGACATCATCGTCGGCTTCCCCGGGGAAACCGAGGCCCAGTTCGGGGAGACCCTCACCCTGGTGGAGGCCGCCGGCTTCGACGACGCCTACACCTTCCGGTACTCCCTGCGCGAGGGCACCCCGGCGGAGCGGCTCCGGGATCACCTGCCCGAGGCGGTGGGCGGCGAGCGGCTGGAGCGGCTCATCGCGCTGGTGCGCGCCCAGGCCCGGCAGCGGAACATGGCGCGGGTGGGGACGGTGCAGGAGGTGCTGGTGGAGCGGCCGGCCCGGCGGGGCGGGCTCATGCTGGGCCGCACACGGGGCAACGCGATGGTCCTCCTCGACCTCCCGCCCAGCGCCATTGGCGAGTACCATCAAGTGCAGCTCAGCGGCACCACCGGTTCCACCTTCACCGGGCAGGTGGTGCGGCCTGCCCTCATGGTGCTTGGATGACCCGTCCCGTGATCCGCAATCTCATCGAAGGGCACGCCGCCGAAGTCTACCAGCGCGTGGCCGGGCATTTCCCCGACTATTGCGGCTGCGAAGTCTGCCGCATGGACGTCATGGTGTATGCCCTGAACCGGCTGCCGCCCAGGTATGTGGTGGGCCTGGAAGGGACCATTGTCACCGACATTGCGCTGGACAAGGACCAGAACCGGGCCGCGATCGACGTGGCGGTCATGGAGGGCATCCGCAAGGTGACGCTGGCCCCCCGCTGCGGCCGGAAGGCGCGCTAGCCGCCGGTCGCCGGCCGGCCCGCCGAGAGGCGGGGCGGCGGTGAATCCAATCCTCCTGTTGCTCACCTTCGGGGCCGGTCTCGCGACCGGCCTCGCGCGTTTTCTGGCGCCAGCGCCGGTGCTTTTCGTGCTCGCGACGGGGGCGCTGCTGACGTGGCGGCGGCCGGCAGCGTCTGTTCTGCTCGCGGCCCTCCTCGGCCGCGGGCTCGCGCAGATAGCCTGGGCAGAAACCGGGTGGTCCTGTGAGGCCAGGCTCCCCGCCGGAGCTCTCTCGCTCCACGTCAGGATCCTGGAGCCGGTGGAGCCTGGTGCTGGCCCGTCCACCGTGGCGCCCCTCGGCACCGGGTGCCACGGGACGGTGGATGCCCGCTGGCCGGAGGCCATCATGCTGCCAGCGGGGACCCAGGCGCGGGTTGAAGGGCGATGGCTCGCTCGCGCCGACCGGTTTGGCCGCCCCGGGGGGCTGCTGCTGGTCGGGAAGGTGTCGCCCGGGGCGAGTACCCCGGGCACGTCCGAGCAGCTTCGCAACTGGCTGGCCCGGACCACCCGCCGGCTCTACGGCGAGCGGTCGGGAACGGTGGAAGCGCTGATCGTCAACCGCCGCGGCGCCATGCCGCCAGAGCTCCGGGACCGTTATGCCCGGGCGGGGCTGGTGCACATCCTCTCGATCTCCGGCTTTCACGTCGGGGTCATTGTGGGCTGGATCGTGCTGGCGGCTCGGGCCGCCGGGCTCCCGCCGGTTCGCGCCGGACTGGCCGGGGCCGCCGTCGCGGCGGGGTACGTGCTCTTTCTCGGCTGGCCGCCGCCGGCGGCCCGCGCGGCCCTGCTCGCCGCAGTGGCGGCGGTGTCCCACTGGCGCCAGCGGCATCCATCTCCGCTGGGGCTGCTGGCCGTGACCTGTCTTCTCGTGGTGCTGGTGGACCCGTGGGCGGCCCTCGATGCCGGGGCCTGGCTCTCCGCGCTCGCCCTCACCGGCGCGCTGGTTGCCACGGCCTGGTCCGACCGGGCCCTGGGCACCAACTGGGCCTGGCGGACGCTCAGCGGGTCGGTCGGCGCCACCCTCGCCACGGCGCCGGTGACGGCCTGGCTCTTCGGCATGGTGTCGCTGGCCGGGCTGTTCCTCAACTTCGTGGCCATTCCGCTCGCCGCGGTCGCGGTTCCGGGCGTGATCCTCAGCCTCCTTGCCGCCGCCATCGCGCCCCCGCTGGCGGCCCCGCTGGCGGCGGGGAGTGGCGCCCTGCTTGGGCTCATGGACCAGGTGGCCTGGTGGGGTGGGCGCTGGGACGCGGTCACCGTCATGCAGCCGCAGGAGATTGCCTCGGCGCTGCCCTGGGTGGCCCTGCTCGGGCTGGGGTGGTGGGGGATCGCCGGGGGAACGGGTCGCTTCGAGGCGATGCGCCGCTGGTCGCTCGCCGCGGCCATGGTGGCCTGGGCGCTGCTCCTGGCGGAGTTCGGCGCCAGGGCCGTCCCTCACAGGACGTCCGGGCTCGCGTTACATTTTCTGGACGTGGGGCAGGGCGATGCCGCGCTGCTCCGGACCCCGGGCGGCCGCTGGGTGCTGATTGATGCCGGTCCCGCCAGCGACAGGAGCGATGCTGGCCGCAGGGTCGTAGCCCCGTTCCTTGCCCGCCAGGGCGCCAGCGGGCTGACCCTCGCCGTCATCTCACACGCCCATCTCGACCACCTGGGGGGCCTGCGCGCGGTCCTGGACCGGTTTCCCGCGGCGCGGGTGCTCGAGCCGGGCGCCCTGCTCGGGGATACGCTCTACGCCGGGTTGCTGGATCTCCTGGCGGAGCGGCAGATCGCCTGGACGGCGGCCCGGGACGGGATGACGTTCACCATCGATTCAGTCCGCTTCAGCGTGCTGCACCCCGACGACCGCTGGGCGGAATGGCAAGCCGACGTGAACGAGGACTCGGTGGTGCTCCTCGCCGAGTACGGCCGGTTCCGGGCCCTGTTCGTGGGGGACGCCGGCCTACGGGCCGAGGCCAGGCTGGCGGGCCGCGTCGGGCCGGTGACCGTGCTCAAGACCGGCCACCATGGCTCCCGTTCCGCCACGGGGCCGGGCTGGCTGGCGGAACTCCAGCCGGCCGTCGCGGTGCTCAGTCTGGGCGCGGGCAACCGCTACGGGCATCCCCACGCCGAGGTCCTCGGCCGGTTGCGGCTGGGCCGGGTTGGTGCCTGGCGCACCGACCGGGACGGAACGGTCAGTATCTTCACCGACGGCCGGCTGGTCGAGCTCTCCAGCGCGGGCCGCGACACCAGTTTCACCCTGGATCCATGACACCCCACGAGGCGCCGCGTGCTGCCTGATTCCCGCGTCATCACCATCGAGCGGTTCATCCTCGACCAGGAGGAGCGCTACCCCGAGGCCACGGGCGAGCTCTCCAACCTGCTTTACGACATCGCCCTGGCGGCCAAGATCATCGCCGCGAGCATCCGGCGGGCCGGCCTGGTCAACATCCTGGGCAGCGCCAACGCGGTCAACGTCCAGGGGGAGGAGCAGCAGAAGCTCGACGTCTTCGCCAACAACACCATGACCAACGCCCTCAACCACACGGGCCGGGTGTGTGTCATGGCCTCCGAGGAAGACGAGACCATCATCCCGGTGCCGGACAATTACCCCGTGGGCAAGTACGTGGTGCTGTACGATCCGCTGGATGGATCCTCGAATATCGACGTGAACGGCGCCGTGGGGACCATCTTCAGCATCTACCGGCGGACCAGCCTGGAGGGCCGCGGCAGCCTGGCCGACGTGCTGCAGGCCGGCTGCAAGCAGGTGGCGGCCGGCTACGTGATCTACGGCTCCAGCACGATGCTGGTGTACTCCACGGGGCAGGGTGCCGCCGGGTTCACGCTGGATCCCTCGATCGGGGAGTTCCTGCTGTCGCATCCCCGGCTGGTGACCCCGCGGGTGGGGAAGTACTACAGCGTCAACGAGAGCAATTTCGCCCGGTGGCAGCGCGGCACCCAGTGGGCGGTGCGGGGCTTCCACGGGGACCGCCCGGAGGAGATCAAGGGCAAGAACAGCCGCTACATCGGGTCGCTGGTGGCGGACTTCCACCGCAACCTGATCGCCGGCGGGGTTTTCCTGTACCCCGGCAACGCCAGCAACACCGGTGGCAAGCTGCGCCTCTCGTACGAGGCCGCGCCGATGGCGTTCATCGCCGAGCAGGCCGGCGGCGCCGCGACCGACGGCACCCGCCGGATCCTGGACATTGCCCCGACCGAGCTGCACCAGCGGATTCCGCTCGTCATCGGTTGCTCCGAGGACGTGGCCTTCGTGGCGCGGATGATCGCGGAGACCCCGGCGTGAGCGAGCGCCGACCGTATCCCGGCCGGTTGCCGGTGGCGCCGGTGGTGGAGGCGCCCGATGGGGGACAGCCGGTGCTGGGACGCCCGGGGCAGTGGCCGTATACCCGCGGGGTCCAGGCCAGCATGTACACCGGCCGCCTCTGGACGATGCGCCAGTATGCCGGCTTCGGCACCGCCGAGGACACCAACGCCCGGTTCCACGCCCTCCTCGCCGCCGGCCAGACCGGCCTCTCGACTGCCTTCGACCTGCCGACCCAGATGGGCTTCGACTCCGACCATCCGATGGCGGAGGGAGAGGTGGGCCGGGTCGGCGTGGCGATCGACA
>CAZCVG010000018.1:0-30666 GCA_964501735.1 uncultured Gemmatimonadaceae bacterium
CGCACCCGCGCCTTCGCTTCGGCCGTTCGGGCCGCAAGGGATTGGTGAGATTGCTGAGCGGCTCCTCCGGCCTTGCTCAGGCGCGGGTGCGAGTCGGCCGCTTGACTCGCATCGCGGGAGGCTCAAGCGTCGGCCCAATGACCCAACCGCTCAGTCCGCCCGGATCCACAGCCACAGTACCGCCCCGACGATCGCGAACGCCGCCGTGGTCCCCAGCGCCGCCGGCCACCCCAGCGCCGCGACGGTCACCGGCACCAGCAGCGCGCCGAAGCCGCCCACGACGTTGCCGCCCGTATTGAGGATGCCGCAGGCACTGCCCGCGTCCCGTCCCGCCACGGCCGTGGTCGCCGCCCAGTAGATCGGATCGGAGAACTGCTGCAGGCCCAGGCAGAGCGAGAGCAGGATCACCGCCACGAGCGCGGTCGGCGCCGCCGGGACCAGCAGGATGAGCAACCCGGCGCCTCCCACTGAGAGGAGGCCGGGCCAGCGGCTTCCCCTGGTGGCGCCGTGCCGGCGGGTGAGCCGGTCGGTGACCGCGCCACCGATCAGCGCGCCGACCGCGCCGGTCATCCACGGCGCAGCGGCGTACCAGCCGCCCTCCAGCAGGGTGAGCTGTCGCGATTCCACCAGGTAGATCACCAGCCAGTTGAAGAAGAAATAGAAGAGGTAGTTGCTGCAGAAGTAACTCAGAGTGAGCAGCAGCACATTGCGGTCCCGGAGCACGCGCTGCCACCCGCCGGCCGGCGCCGGCGCCGTCTCGGCGGGCGTCCGGCCGCCGCTGATGTAGGCGAGTTCCGTGGGGCCCACATGGGGATGCTCAGCTGGCTGGTCGCGGTAGTACCACCACCAGAGCGCCGCCAGCCCGAGCGCCGCCGGGGCCGTGAGCAGGAAGGACTGGCGCCACCCGGCGGACCCCACCAGCCAGCCCACCAGCGGGCCGGTCGCCGCGGCGCCGAAGGCGAGCCCCGCGTTGGTGAGCGCATTGGGGAGACCCCACGCCGCGGCCGGAAACCAGTTGCGGATCGCCCCCCCGCCGATCACCGGGAAGAGCGGCGCCTGGGCCGCACCCATCAGGAACCGGAGCGCGACCACCACGCCAAGCAGCACGGCCGGCGAGGCCGACCGGGCCGCGGGCATGAGGCCGACGAGAAGATTCAGGCCTCCCCAGGCCACGGCGAGGAGCGCCAGCGTCCGGCGCGCGCCGAAGCGGTCGCCCCAGACCCCGCCCGGGAACTGGAACAGGGCGTAACCCCACGCAAAGGCTCCGAGGACCATGCCGAGCTGCACCTGCGAGAAGCCGAGATCGGCGCTGAGCGCCGTCCCGGCGACGGACATGTTGGTCCGCAGCAGGTAGGCGATGATGCTGGCAAGGAAGCAGAGGCCGATGATGGCCCAGCGAATGCCGAGGCCCGGAGACCTCGTGGTACCTGCCGGGACGGAGGCCACCTCAGCCGCCCGCGGGCGGGGCGGGCGGTGGGACCGCAGGGAGTTCGGCGAACTTCTCGGGGTACTTCGCCATCTCCTTTGAAAAGAGCCCGCGCAGCAGCCGCAGGTCGGCGTCCATGTCTCCAGTGGTTGTGACCGGGCCGGCGATGTGCAGCTCCCGGGTGCGGTAGTCAATCCACACCGGCACGATCGGCACCCCGGCGCCGGTGGCAATCCGGTAGAACCCGGTCTTCCACTGTTCCATGCGCCTGCGGGTCCCCTCGGGCGAAAGCGCCAGCACCCACTGTGACCGGCTCTGGAAGTTGTGGATGGCGGTCTCGACGGTGCCGTGCGCGGCGGCGCGGTCAATCGGCTCGCCGCCCATCCACCGCAGGAGGTACTTCACCGGCCAGAAGAAGATGGTGTGCTTGCCCAGCCAGCTGGCCCGGAGCCCGGTGGCGAACATCGCCAGGGCGCCGATGAAGAAGTCCCAGTTGGAGGTGTGGGGGGCTACGATCAGCACGAACCTGGGCAGGTCGGGCAGCGCCCCGGTGACTCGCCAGCCGAACCATCCCAGGATACGGTGCGCCAGGGCGCGTGAACGCGGTGTCCCCCGGCGCGGCAGGCCTGGCAGTGCGGCTGGCGGGTGAGTCACGGGGGGATCCGATGGGCGCGGGAACTGCAAATCTACCGGACCCTTCCTCCCCCGCAATCGCCGAGCGATGACGGGGAGGAAGTGGGCTGGCAACTTGGGATTGGGCGTGGTTGAGGTGCTGGTGAACGGGAACGGCGCGTCGGCCGGACGTCTCGCACCCCTCGACGCCGGGGCGGAGCGGGGTGGCGGGCTAGAACGGCGAGTCGAGCGCGCTGCGGACGTCGCTCGCAATCTCCGCGATGGTGGACGGCTTGCGGACCAGGCCTACGATTCCCGCCTCCCGGAGGCTCTCCTGCGGGAGATCCCCCACGAAGCCGGTGGTGAGCAGGATCCGGAGCGCCGGGTGGGCGGCATGCACCATCCGGGCCAGTTCGAGCCCGTTGAGGTGTGGCATGTTGTAGTCCGTGATCATGAGCGCGAAGGGCTCGGCCTGCTTCGCGAGCAGCTCGAGCACCTTTTCCGGGTCGGTCTCCGACACCACGGTGTAGCCCAGCGATTCCAGGCGCAGCCGCCCCAGCCGGGCCAGGCCCTCCTCGTCCTCCACCAGCAGGACGCGCTCACCCCGGCCCTGCGGCACTTCCGTCTCGGTTACCGAGGCGCTCTCCGGCTCCACTTCCAGGGCAGGGAACAGGCAGTCCACCACGGTTCCCACTCCCATTTCGCTTTCCAGCCGGACCGCGCCGCCGTGGTCCTGCATGATCCCGCGGACGATCGCCAGGCCGAGCCCGGTGCCCTCGTTGGGCCCCTTGGTGGTGAAGAACGGGTCGAACACCCGCTGGCGGATGCTGGGATCAATGCCGTGCCCGGTGTCGCGGACCGAGAGGCGGGCGTACCGGCCCTCGTGGAGGTCGGGGTTGGCCCGGGCCGCACTGTCCCGCACGTAGAAGGCCTGGAGCTCGATCGCCAGGGTCCCGCCGAGCGGCATGGCCTGGGCCGCGTTATTGGCCAGGTTCATCAGCACCTGGTGCACCGAGGTGGCGTCGGCCAGGACCCGGGGCGTCTCGGGATCGGTGCTGAGCTGCATCTCGATGGCGGCGGGGAGCGTGGCCCGGAGCAGCCGGCCGGCTTCATCCACCGCCTGCTTGAGCGACACCGGGCGGCGCTCCCGGGTTTCCTGCCGGCTGAAGATGAGGATCTGCTTGATGAGCTGCTTGCCGCGTTCGGCGTACAGCAGCAGTTCGGCGAGGTCGGCCCGGGTGGCTTCGCTGGTCACCGCGGCGCGCACCAGCTCCGCGTATCCGATGATGCCGCCCAGCAGGTTGTTGAAGTCGTGCGCGATTCCCCCGGCCAGTGTGCCGAGGGCCTCGAGCTTCTGCGATTCCCGGAGCTGCTCCTCCAGCAAGCGGCGCTCGGCCTCGGCCTTCCGCCGCGCGCTGATGTCCACGACCGAGCTGATGACGAACATCCCCTCCTCGGTGGCCACCGGCGTGAGCCCGATCTCCACCGGCACTTCGGTGCCGTCCTTGCGCAGGCCATGCAGCTCCCGGCCATGGCCCATCGCGCGCTCACGGGGATTGGCCAGGAAGGCGGCGCGGTCCCGGGGATGGCGGGAGCGGACGGCGTCGGGAACCAGCATGTCCACCGACCGGCCCAGCAGGTCCTCGCGGGAATAGCCAAACAGCCGCTCGACCTCGCGATTGACGAGGACGATGCGTCCCTGGCTGTCGATCATGAGCAACCCGCTGGGTGACGACTCGACCGCGGCTCGAAGTCGTCGCGATACGTCATCGGTCACGTCGCGCAGGGATCCCTTCCCGTAGAGTGTTCAGGGGGGCGATCGCAGTATGAGGGGAACTTTAAGGACGGTCCAGATGGCGGAAATCAGTCACTTCTATCATCAAATACTTCCGCGCCAACTGCACCGCACCACCCTCCGGCGAGTGTAGCAGTGGGGTGCGGTCGACGATTGAGGGACGGTCAGGGGTCAGATCGGAACAGAGAGTAGCGGTGGTGGCCTGACGACACTCCACCCGGCGGGACCCTACGGCCAACGAAGAGCGCCGGCGTTACTGCATGTAGCTCCGCACCGGGTTGGCCTGCTTGAGCACGTCACGAGTCAGGGAGAAAGGGCTCAGGTCGCTGGGGGTTTCGCCCCGGATGGCCAGCTCGCTCAGGATCCGGCCGATGACCGAGGCGAACTTGAACGCGTGCCCGGCCCCGATGGCGGCGGCGATGTGCGGGTGTCCCGGCACCGTGTCGATGACGAAGTCGCGGTCGGGGGTGAGAGTGTACAGGCAGGTCTTGGTGTACAGCACCGGTCCCAGCGCCCGGGGCAGGTAGCGCTCGGCCCAGCCGTGGACCCGGGCGAAGTTGTCCGGGTCGGGGTCGAAGCTCCGGCTCTCCGCCGTGACCACCCTGCCGCCGGCGTCCTGGGCGATCTTGGTGGCGGCTTCGCCGAAGACAGGGAAGCCGTAGAAGCAGGGGTCGTCCATCCAGATCCACACCGGGAAGCGGCCCGGCTCGAACTCCGCCAGGTGCGGCGTGCGGTAGTAGGTGACCTGTTCCTGGGTCACCTCCAGCGGCAGGGACACGCCGAGGCCCTGCAGGACGCTGCCGTTCCAGGGGCCGGCGGCCACCACCAGCTTCCGGCAGCGATAGGCGCGGCCGCCGGCGACCACCTCGACCTCGTTGCCCACCGAGCGGACCGCCGAGACCGGCATCCGCTCCAGCAGCGTGGCCCCGTGCTCCCGCGCGAGCCGCTGGTGCGCGGCGTTGGCGCGCGCGGCCATGGCGATACCGCCGTCTTGCTGGAAGATGCCGTGGCACCCCTCATCCAGCCGGAACTGCGGGTACCGCCGCATGATCTCCCGGGCGTCGAGATGCTCGAACGGTACGCCCTCCGCGGTGAGGCTCCGGATGTACGGGTCGAGTGGGATGGCACTGTCCCCGGGGGCGACGTCCAGCCCGCCGCACTTGAGGATGCAGGGCTCGCCGGCCTCGGCCTCGACCATGGCCCAGGACTCGTACGCCCGCCGGGCGAGGCGGACATAACCGGGGGTGTGGTACGAGAGCCGGATGATGCGGCTGTGATCCTGGGACTCCCCGCGGGTGTGGCCCAGTTCGAACTGCTCCAGGCCGAGCACATCCCGGCCGGCGGTGCGGGCGAGCCAGTAGGCGGCGCCGCTGCCCAGGCCGCCCAGGCCCAGGGTGATGTACTCGAAGTCGGTGCGCATGGGGACGAAGGTGCCGGATGGCGGCGATCCCCGCCAGTGCGAGGCGGGATCCCTCTTGACGGATCGGGCGGCGGGCTCAAGTATGGTCCATATGGCGAAATCCAGTTCCACAATGCGGGCATCGAAGGCGGCCGGGACGCAGGCGGTGGCCCGGGCCTTCGCCGTGTTGCGCGCCTTCAGCGACCAGACGCCGGCCTGGCGGCTGGCGGACCTTTCGCGATCCGCGGGGCTGAGCCGTCCGACTACCCTGCGGCTGCTCGGCGCGCTGGAGCGGGAGGACATGGTGGCCCGGATGCCGGAGCGCAATCTCTGGCGGCTGGGGGTCGCGGCGATCGAGCTGGGCGCCATCGCCCGGCGCTCGCTCGGGGTGTCTGAGGCCGCCCGGGCCACCCTCGAGGCCCTCGCCGCCGAGACCGGCGACACGGCCGGCGTGGACGTGCTCCTCGGGCATGAGGTCCTGGTGCTGGATGAGGTGCAGGGACATTACCGGAGCAGCACCTCCCCCTGCGTCGGGACCCGCTGGCCGGCCCATGCGGTGTCGAGCGGCAAGGTGCTCCTGGCCGCGGCACGCGCTGATGATCCCGAGGCCTGGCAGGCCTTCCTCGAGCGGAGTGAGGCGGGCCTGCCGCGGTTCACCGCGCGGACCATCACCTCGCGGCGCCGGCTGGAGTCGGAACTGGAGCAGGTCCAGCGGCTTGGGTACGCCACGGCGCAGGAGGAGCTGGAGACCGGTTATGCGGCTGTGGCGGCGCCGGTCACCGATCATCGGGGCCGGGTCGTGGCGGCGGTCAGCTTCGGCGGACCGGTGATGCGGTTCCGGCCGCCGAGGCGGGCCCGGGTGGTGGCGCGCATCGTGGCGGCCGCCCGGGAGATCTCCAGCCGCCTGGGTGCGGCGGAGCCGGCCACGGGACGATGAGACGCGCCCTCGGGCTGACGCTCTGCCTGATCGCCGGCGGAGCCGGACCGGGCGAAGCGCAGGCGGCGGGCGGCCACGGGCCGTTGCTGATCGTTGGCGGGGGGGCCCAGCCGGAGGCCCTGGTGGCGCGCTTCGTCGAGCTGGCCGGAGGGCCGGGCCGGGCCGTGATTGCAGTGGTTCCCTTTGCGAGCAGCGAGCCCCAGGAGACCGGAGACGACAAGGCCGCGCAACTGCGCGAATTCGGCGCCCGGGCCCTCACCCTTCCGGTGACGGGCGACCGGCCCGCCGTTGGCGCCGAATCCGTGCTCGACAGCGCTACGGGCGTGTGGTTCACCGGCGGGGATCAGGTCCGGCTCGTTGCCGCGCTGGAGGGGACGCCGGTCCTGGCGGCCATCCGGCGGCGGTTCCTGGCCGGTGCCGCGCTGGGCGGCAGCTCAGCGGGGGCGGCCATCATGAGCGACTCAATGCTCACCGGGAACCAGCGCCGGCCCGACAGCCTGGGCTACTACGGAGACGAGTTCCCGGAGATCGCGCGGGGCATCATCGAGGTGCGGCCGGGCTTCGGGTTCCTCCCCGGGACCATCGTGGACCAGCACTTCATCCGGCGGGAGCGGCACAACCGGCTGCTGGCTGCGGTGCTGGAGCGGCCCACCCTGGTTGGCGTTGGCATTGACGAGGGCACGGCCCTCGAGGTTGCCTCACAGGGGAGCTGGCGGGTACTGGGGCGGGGCGCGGTGCTCATCTACGACGCCCGGAGCGCCGACATCACCCCCGTCGGGGCACCGAGGCTCGGCGCCGGCAACATCCGGTTGGCCTTGGTGCCGGCCGGCGGCAGCTACGACCCGCGGCACGGCACAGTGCATCTGACCGCACCCTGACATGGGGCGCATCCGGCAGGTGACACGCGCGGGCGATGGCCCGGCCTGTTCCACCCGGCGGCCCAGAAATCCCGGCGAACGGCTTCCCGTTCGCCCGCAGGTTCACCACGCATCACTTCTCTCAGCACGCGGAGGCTTCATGCGGTTTACCCGGTCCAGGATATGCGCCGTGGCCGGCGTCCTGGTCGCCCTGGCACTCACCCCCGGGACGATGCTGGCCCAATCCATTCGCGGCACCGTGACCGACTCGGCCAGCGGCAAGCCCCTCCAGGGGGCGCTGGTCTCCCTGATTGGCACCTCGCTGCGCGCCCAGACCTCGGCTGCGGGTGAGTACGTCTTCCGCGAAGCTCCCGTGGGCCGCCTTTCGGTGCGGGCCCAGATGATCGGCTTCGCCCCGATGATGCAGGTCGTCACGGTCATTCAGGGCGAAGAGGCGAGGGTCGATTTCGCCATGATCCTCAAGCCCATCGAGCTGGAGGAGCTGGTCTCCATCGGCTACGGCACCGTGCAGCGCGACAACCTCGCCACCGCCGTCAGCACGGTGAGTTCCGAGGAGATCAGCGGGACGGCCAACGCCAGCGCCGACGCCGCCCTCCAGGGTCGCGCGCCCGGGGTCCAGGTCATCCAGAACGCCGGCAACCCGGGCAATGCCATCAGCGTGCGGGTTCGCGGCTCGGCCTCGATCACCGCCAACAACCAGCCGCTGTACGTGGTGGATGGCGTCCCTGTGGTGTCGGAGGACCTCTCCCAGCTTGGGCTCGGCGGGCAGGGAATCCGAGCCATCACCGGCCTGAGTTCGGAGGACATCGCGTCCATTGACGTGCTCAAGGACGCTGCCGCCGCGTCGATTTACGGTTCGCGCGGGTCCAACGGGGTGGTGCTGATCACCACCAAGCGGGGCCAGGAGGGGAAGGGCACCGTCACCTTCAACAGCTATGTCGGCACCCAGTCCATCGCCAAGAAGCTGAACTTGCTCACTGGGGACGAGTACCTGGAGTACATGCGGGAGGCGGCCGCCAACGACGGCTACGATCCCGACGACTGGTTCCCCACCAGCGGGGTGAACACCGACTGGCAGGACGCGGTGACCCGGAACGCGCCCATCAGCAGCCTGGAGCTGGCCGCCGCGGGCGGGAGCGACCGGATCCGCTACCGAGTCTCGGGCTCGTGGTTCGACCAGGAGGGTATCGTGATCTCCTCGGGCTACCGCCGGATCGGCGGCCGGGTAAACCTGGACTTCCAGGCCAGCCCGCGGCTGTTCATCTCCGCCGGGCTCGGACTCTCCGGCGAGACCAACGACCGGGTCGAGGCGGACGACAACCTCGAGGGCATCGTGGGCAACGCCATCGCGGCCGAGCCCTACGTGCCGGTGCGCCAGCCGGACGGCAGTTTCACACCCAGCAGCGTACCGCTCACCTACCCGAACGCCGTGCACCTTGCGTCGCTCAACACCACCCGGGCGCTCACGAACTCGACCCTGGCCAACCTCGAGGCGCGGTACGACCTGGGCGCCGGCCTCCGGCTCACCGGGCGGGTCGGCGTGGACCTCTACACCCTGACCGAGGAGCAGTATCAGTCCCCGCTCATCCCCAACACCACGGGCTCCGCGCTGGGCGGCGTGGCCAAGCGGGGCTACTCGAATGCCAAGCGGTACGTCTTCGACGGCTTCCTCAACTACGACCGTTCCTGGGGCGGGCGGCACCAGCTGAGCCTCACCGGCGGCTCGAGCATCGAGCAGAACCGCACCGACAACAACTTCGTCCGGGGCGAGATCCTCACCGACGAGCAGCTCAAGCAGGTGAGCAACGCCACCAACGTCACCCAGTTCTCCGGCACCTTCGCCGAGAACGGCCTGGTGTCGTTCTTCGGCCGGGCCAACTACACACTGGACGAGAAGTACCTCGTGGGGCTCACCTTCCGGAGCGACGGGGCGTCGGTGTTCGGCCCCGACAACCGGTACGGCCTTTTCCCCGGCGCCTCGCTGGCGTGGGTGGCCAGCCGTGAGCGCTTCCTGGCCGGCTCCCGCACCATCAGCCTGCTCAAGCTCCGGGGCAGCCTGGGGCGCACCGGCAACCAGGCCATTGGCGACTACCCCTACCAGAGCACCTTCTGCACCGCCAACTACGGCAACGAGGCGGGCTACTATCCCTGCAACCTGGGCAACAGCGGCCTGAGCTGGGAGAAGACCACCCAGCTCGACCTCGGCTTCGACCTGGAGCTGTGGAACGGGCGAGCCGCCCTGAGCGCCGACTGGTACCACAAGAAGACCACGGACCTCCTGCTCAGCCGGCCGATTCCGGGGAGCAGCGGCTTCGTCTCCTTTGTGGACAACATCGGCGGCATCACCAACAAGGGACTCGAGTTCATCCTCACCCTGGTGCCGTTGCAGCCGACCCAGGCCGAGGGGTTCCGGGTGGTAACCAGCCTCAACATGGCCTTCAACCGCAACAAGGTCACCGATCTCTACAACGACCAGCCCTTCTCGACCGGGTACTACGACTTCAACCGGGTCGCGGTGGGCCACCCGCTGGGCGAGTTCCACGCCTACAAGTTCCTCGGGGTCGACCCGGCCACCGGCGACGCGATGTACGAGGACCGCAACAACGACGGCCAGATCACCACGGAGGACAAGACCTTCGTGGGCAATCCGTGGCCCGACTACACCGGCGGCCTCACCACGACCCTCAGCTGGAAGCGCTTTGACCTGACTGGCTTTTTCCAGTTCAGCCAGGGCAACAAGGTCTTCAACGCCATGCGCCAGTTCGCGGATGACGGCGGCTACAACTACGACAACAAGTTCCGCGAGGTCCTCAACCGCTGGCAGCAGCCGGGCGACATCACCGACCAGCCGCGCGCCAGCTTCGACGATCTCTCCAACGCCCGGTTCGAGTCCTCCCGCTGGATCGAGGACGCGTCCTACATCCGGCTGCAGGACCTGACCATCGGGTACCAGCTGCCAGAGCGGGTCGCCGGATCGCTGGGGCTGGGCAACGCCCGGGTGTATGTGCGCGGGCAGAACGTCTTCACCTCGACGGACTACTCGGGGTTCAACCCCGAGGTCAACAGCAACGGCTCGACCGCCAGCGCGTCCGTGGCCACGGACTTCTACGCCTATCCGGTGGCCCGGACCTGGTCCTTCGGCCTGCAGGCGGGGTGGTAACCATGACAACCATGACCTTCGAGTTCCCGAAAGGCACCCGCATGTTCTCGCGCTCCGCCCTCGCCCTGGTGGCCACCCTGGCGCTGGGGGCCTGCGACTCGCTGCTGGACACCAGCCCGCCGGACGAGCTGTCCAACGACAAGACCATCGTGACGCCGGGCGGCGCCCGGGCCGCGCTGGCCGGCGCCTACAACGCGCTCCAGAGCGGCTTCTACTACGGTGGTACCCTCACCCACTTCGGCGACCTCTACGGCGACAACGCCAAGCACGTCGGCACGTTCACCTCCTACCAGGAGGCGGACCAGAACGACTTCTTCGCCAACAACAGCGACGTCACCGGGATGTGGAATGCGATTTACGACGGCATCAAGCGCTGCAACGTCCTGATCGAAAAGGTGCCCGGCGTCAGTGGATTCGCCCCCGGGGAGCAGGACCAGATCCTGGGCGAGGCGTACTTCCTCCGGGCGCTCCACTATCACAACCTGGTGAAGTTCTACGGCGGGGTGCCGCTCCGGCTGGCCCCGATCACCGACCCGGATGCGGCCGCCTCCCTCGGCCGGTCCACCGAGGCCGAGGTGTACGCCCAGGTCGTGGCCGACCTGACCGAGGCCGAGACCAGGATGAGCAACATCACCGATCCCGACAACCACGCCACGGTGGGCGCGGCGAAGGCGCTGCTGGCCCGGGTGTACCTCTACCAGGGCAACTTCGCCCTGGCCCTCGCCAAGGCCCAGGAAGTGGAGGGGCTAGGCTACACCCTCGCGGCCAGCTACGGGGATCTGTGGAGCAGCGATGCCGCGGACACGCCCGAGGACATCTTCAAGCTGACGTTCACCCTGACCCAGCCGAACCTGCTCGGGTACTACTGGCTTTCCGACCAGCTGCCTTCGGGCGCCGGCCGGTTCGAGATCGGGCCGACCCAGTCCCTTATTGACGCGTACGATACCCTCTCAGTGGATACCCGCCTGGCCTGGAACATCCAGCCCGATCCCGCCGGCAACGGCTACATCGAGGCCACCCAGGGCGGCGGGTCGTACGGGAGCAAGTTCCCCGGCCCAAACGGAGACGAGGACTTCCACGTCATCCGGTTCGCTGAGGTGGTGCTGATCAAGGCGGAGGCCTTTGCCCAGCAGAATCAGCTCGACAGCGCGGTGGCCAACTACAATCTCGTCCGTGCCCGGGCCGGCCTGGCGGACCACGTCTTGGGCGTGGATGTGACCACTCAGCAGGACGTGCTCGACGCCATTGACCACGAGCGTAGGCTGGAGTTCGCCGAGGAGGGAGACCGCTTTCCCGACCTGGCCCGGAGCGGTCGCGCCACCGCGGTGCTGGGGATCCCGGCAGCCCGGGTGCTGTTCCCCATTCCACAGGCGGAGATTGATGTCGCCCCCAATGTGACGCAGAATCCGGGATACTGACCGCCTGGCGCGCGGTCCGGGACGACGAAGGGTGGGGTCCGAGAGGATCCCACCCTTCGCGCTTCCCGCCAGCGCCCCGACGCGATGCCAGGCCCCTACTCGTCCTCCGCCAGCGGCACCAGCGCCGCGTCCCACAGCGAGGCCACACCGTGGGCGATCACCGAGGGGTCGGCCTCCGCCAGGTTGGCGAATGCTACCACGGTGAGCCCATCATCCGGGTAGCGCACGATGTAACTCTTGAACCCCTGCCACGAGCCGCTGTGGGCCATGACCGCATGCCCGCCCGCGGTCCCCACCCGCCAGCCGAAGCCGTAGGGGTGGGTACTGCCGCCGGTCAGTTCGACCGGGGCGCGGATAAGCGCCATGCTCTCCCGGGAAAACAACCGGGTGCCGTACAAGGCGCTGTCCCAGCGGGCCATGTCTCGGACGGTGAGGTAGAGCGAGCCATCGGCGGTGGTATTGATGGTGGGGGCGACCCACTCCTGGTTGAGGAGCACGCCGTTCTCCCGGCGGTAGCCCGCCGCCCGGTGCGGGACGATGTCCGCTTCGTTGATGATCCGGGCCGTCGTCATGCCCAGCGGTGCGAAGATCCGCTCGGCCAGGAAGTCCCCATAGAACTTCCCCGTGACCTGGCTGATGATGGTGCCGAGGAGCACGTACCCGAAGTTGCTATAGCGCCACTGGCTGCCGGGAGCAAAGGCCAGTGGCCGGGCCAGGACGATCGCCCGGATCTCCTCCTCGGCGTAATCGCGCCGGAAGTCGAAGTCATCGGGGTAGTCCCCGGCGCCGCTGGTATGGGTGAGCAGGTGCCGGATGGTCACGGTGTGCCATTGGTCCGGCGCGTCCGGGAAGAACCGGGTGACGGGATCGTCGAGCCCGACGCGGCCTTCCTGCACCAGCAGCATGATGGCCCCGGCGGTGAACTGCTTGCCCACCGAGCCGGACTGGTAGACCGTGGCCGGCGTGGCGGGCACCCGGTGCTCGAGGTTGGCGAAGCCCCAGCCCCGCTCCAGCACGATGCGTCCCCGATGCATCACGGCCAGTGAGAGCCCCACCAGCTCCTGCCGCGCCATTTCCGCCCTCACCAGGCTGTCCACCCGGGCCGCGAACCGGGGTGGCGCCTGGGCCGCGAGCCCGTCGGGAAGGCACGCCGCCGAGGAGCCGGCAAGAATGATGGCCAGGGTGAACGCAATGCGGCCGGGGCCTCGGCGGCGCATGGGAAGCTCCGGCGCAGGGAGGGAAATGGAAAGTGTCGTCAATCCGCGGGCCGCTGCCTACTTCTTGAGACGGTCGAAAAACGCCTTCCGGACCTTGGCCACCTTGGGCGCGACCACCGCCATGCAGTAGGGCTGGTAGGGGTTCCGGCGGAAATACTGCTGGTGGCTGGCCTCGGCCGGGTAGAAGCGATCCAGCGGCACCACCGTGGTGACGATGGGATCGGGCCAGCGGCCTTCGGCCGTGAGCTCCCCGATGACCGATTCCGCCGTGGCGCGCTGGGCGGCGTCATGAAAGAAGATCGCCGAGCGGTACTGGGTCCCGATGTCGTTCCCCTGGCGGTTGGGCGTGGTGGGGTCATGGATCGTGAAGAAGACGTGGAGCAGGTCCCGGTAGCCGATCTCGGCCGGATCGAAGGTGAGCTGCACCACTTCGGCATGCCCGGTGTCGCCCTCGCACACGGCGCGGTAGGTGGGATTGGGAACCGTCCCGCCCGCGTACCCCGACACCACGCGCTCGACGCCGCGGAGCTGCTCGAAGGCGGCCTCCAGGCACCAGAAGCAGCCGCCCGCCAGCGTGGCGGTTGCCGTGGGGCGTGTCTCGGTCATCGTCAGGCTTCTCCCCGTGTGTCAGGACCGCAGCGCGCTCACTCCATCGCCTCTACCGCGTCCTTGGCTTCCTTGAGCCCGAGGCCGGTGGCCTCGCGATAGCGCTTGATCGCCTCGATCTTCTTCCCCGCGGCAAGCAGCCGCCGGATTTCCGGTTCCTCGGCCGGGGGCAGCTCGCCACCGGTGGCCGGTGCGGGCAGGACGCCGCCCCGCTCCAGCGGGCGCTCGCCCCGTCCGGTGCCGAGCTGGGCCACCCACCAGGCGGCGGCCACGGTGCCGATGGCCAGCACGCCGATGAGCCACGGGCTCATGCCGGTGGTCCCTCGATGCCCACCACCCCCATCCGCTCCCGCACATACCGCCGGATGTCCAGGCTCAGACTCTCCATCGGGGCGTAGAACCCCCGCTCGAAGACCCGGCTCCCCATGCCCCGCTGGACGCTCTCGCAGATCACCCAGTCCTGCCGGTTGGTGATGTCCCAGAACTCCACCGCGTCCATCGGGTCGAAGTCGCTCTTCGCCATCTCCTCCGGGTGGAAGAGAAAGTCGCAGAGGATCGTGGTGTGCCCCGGGTCCCTGGGCCAGAGGGTGAACGCCGCGGCATGCTCGGCGGACAGCGAGAGCATGAAGTTGGGGTAGAGCAGCTCGCCCTTGTGCCGGGTCAGCTCGTCCTGGTTCAGGCCGGCGAACGGCCGGCGGTTGGTGGTACCGGACATGGTGAAGGTCCACGCCCCTTCCCGGTGCGGCACGCCCCGGTCCCAGTCCAGTTCCAGCCCGCCCTTCTGCTTGAACGCCGGCACCACCCGGCAGAGTTCCGGGTGGACGTGGCCACAGTGGTAGCACTCGTTGTAATTCTCGAGGATGACCTTCCAGTTGGCGGCGACGTCGTACCGGATCCGGTGAGCCAGGCGGAGGTCGGCCAGCGGATACCGCCGCACCCGCTCCGGGGCGCCGCCCAGCTGCGCCTCCAGGGTGGGCCCACCGGGCCCGCCCAGCCGGACAAACACGAAGCCGCCCCAGGTGGCCACCTCGGCGGGGAAGAGCGGCAGGTCTTCCTTGCAGAACCCGTCGCCCTCCTCGAGGAACGGCGCGGTCCGGAGGGTGCCGTCGAGGTTGTAGGTCCAGGCGTGGTAGGGGCACTTGATGCCGGAGGTAAAGTGCCCGGTGGGACAGGCTCCGTGGACTCCGGCGGCAGGGGCGGTCCCGTCACCGAGCGGCTTCGGGTCCACGCCCAGGACCAGCTGGGACCCGCGATGGCGGCAGACATTGTAGTGCGCGTGCAGGCTCCCCTCCCGGCCGCGGACGAGGAGCAGGCTTTCACCCGCCAGGTCGAGGAGCTGGTAGTCCCCCGGCTCGGGGATCTCCTCGGCGCGGCCGACGCACATGAAGTCGTGGCCGAAGATGCGGTCCTGCTCCCGGGCGAACCATTCGGGGGAGCGGTAGCAGTCGCGGTGCAGGGTGGGTGCGAGGGCCATGGGAAGAAGCTACCCGGAGGCGTCCGCCCGACAAGGCAGCCCGGCGCCGTCAGCGCGGCGCTTCGCCCCCCTCGGGCCCGTAGAAGAGCACCCACAGCGCCAGGTCGGCACTGAACTCCTCGAACCGGTGCTCCCGCCCTGCGGGCACGAACAGGACATCACCGGGCCCGAATTCGGTCCGGATGCCCCCGTTCTGGAACACACCGCTGCCCCGCATCACCACGTACACCTCATCGCGGGAGTGCGGCGTCTGGGGGTCGTGCCCCCGCGGGGCATACAGCCCGACTTCTAGGGTGCCATGCTCCAGCAGGACGGCGTAGTGGTCGGCATCGGGGCCGGGCATTGCGGCGAGGCCCTGGGCGAGGGTCAGGTGTGCCATGGCGTGCTCCTCGGGGCTGGGCGACTGCGGGCGGCGGGCCGGAGCGTCGGCCCGCCGGTTGTCAATAACGGTCCAGGTCGCGGCCGATCACCACCCGTCCCTTGAAGCCGCCGGCCCGGACCCCGGCCAGCAGCTCTTCGTCGGTGCCACCCATGCGGACGATGTGGTGCAGCACCAGGAGCCGCGGTCGGGCGCGGGCCGCCAGCCGCCCAACCTCACGATCCGAGGCATGGAACGACCGCATGTAACTGGGCCAGAGCTCTCCCCCGGCCCGTTCCTCGGGGCGGAGCCGCACCTCGGGATACACCTCGTGGATCAGCACATCCGCGCCCCGGGCCGCCCGCTCCAGCGCCGGGCTCGGCCGGGTGTCCCCGGAGATGACCACGGTCTTTCCCGGGGCCTCGATCTTGTAGCCGAAGGCCACCTTCCAGTTCCCGTGGGGAACGGGAATCGCCGTGATCCGCACTCCCGCCGAGTCGTAGACCACGCCCCCGGTGGTCTCCCGGGCCTCGACCTTCCAGCCGTCCGGCACCGCGCGCTCCAGTCCCCCGGTGCGGACCGCAATGTCCTCGCTCCAGGCGGCCAGGATGTGGTCGAGCATGGCGCGGGTGCCCGGCGGCCCGGTCACGGCCAGCGGCCGCCGCCGGCCCATCACCCACGAGGTGAAAACCAGGTCGGGCAGGCCGAGGGTGTGGTCGCTGTGGAGGTGAGTGAGGAAGACGGCCGTCACCGGTCCGCCGCGGACCGGCAGCCGGGCGGCGGTCATCTGGCGCATGACCCCGGGCCCGGCATCGAACAGGAAGAGCCGGGCCCCGACCGTCACCGCCGTGGCCGGTCCCTGCGCGGCGGGATCCGGAAACGGCATTCCGGTGCCGAGCAGGATCACGGTGGCGGTGTCGGCCGGTGCCCGCTGGGCCCACAGCGGCGTGGCCGCCGCGGCGCATGTCAGGAGGGCGAGGACGCCGCACCGGGTGGCGACCCGGGCGGGGAGGAAACGCTGCATGGGGGAAGTATGACACGGCCCGGCGGCTCGGGCGAGCCACCGGGCCGGAAGTGAGCGATGCCGCCCTAGTAGACCGCGGTCCAGCTCCTGCCGCCGAGCGGGCGGCCGGTGGCCACCGCCTGGAGGGCGCGGTTGACCGAGCACGAGGAGTAGTTCACCACCGAGTTGCCGGATAGCAGCGAGACGGTGAGGTCGGCGTCGTTGGCCATGATGCCCCCGTAGATATGTCCGCCGGTACCGGTACTCCGGAGCCGGCCCATCACCACCACCGCGCCGAAAAACTCGAACCCGCCGGCCAGCTCCAGGTCTCCGCCAACGAGCAGGATCCCCTGTCCGGTGCCGCCGTTGAGCTTCACGTCACCCGGGTGATAGATCACGGGGAAGTAATTGAAGCACGCATGGGTGGAGGGGCTGCGGGGCGCCCCCCAGTTGGTCAGGACGCTCTGGTTGCAGACGGCCGGCGACCCGGTCGTAGCCGGGCCGATGCCGTTGTAGACATTGGCGCTCAGGACCTTGGTGGCCGACGCGGCCAGTGAGGCAAAGGAGACCGACCCGAACTGGGTGAAGGATGAACTGTTGATCGTGGGGTCGGTCTGGATCCGGGGCGAGCCGGCGATGCAGCTTGCCCCGGAGCAGGCGCCGCCGGTGGTGACGTTGCCGCTGGAATCTCGGATGCCGGGCATCGTCGCCCCGGGAGGCGGGCAGCTGCTGCCCCAGCCGTTGGGCACGCTGTCCACGCCGCTCACCTGGGAGGAGCCGGTGACGTTGATCCCCACACGGGTGGTAATGGCCGCGTTGATGGGGATCTGGGCGGTGAGCAGCCGGAAGAGCTGGAGTACCTCGCGCCGGCTGCGGATTCGCCCGTTGGGATCAAGCAGCTGGCCCTCGGAGCGGGCCAGGAAGGTGGTCGCGTTCATCTTGCGGAGCGACCGGGAGTGCCGGGCTCCGCCACCCACGTTCACGGTGGCCAGGGTAATGGTGCTGTCCACCGCCAGGCCGTTGTAGCTGGCGGTATTCCAGTTGGTCACCAGCGAGGCCAGGCCGGTCTCCGCGGCCTCGAACGCCTGCAGGGTCGCGATGGACCCGTTGCCCTGCCGCTGCTCCAGCCGGGCAATGGTGAAAACAGCCGTGATGAGCACCCCGATGATGATCAGGGCGAAGAGTGCGAGCGGCAGGGCCATGCCGCGTTCGGAGCGCAGTGAGCTGGTCATTGATCCCTCAGGGCCTGGGAGTGTTCCGGAGCGCGATCAGCGTAATCAGGCTGTCCACGTCGCGGGCCACGGTGGAGGCGCCGGGCGCGAGCCGCACCGCCCGGTCGGTCTGGCCATAGACGGTCATCTGAATGGTCCGGACCCGGGCGGGGTTGGTGGTGGTGCCGCCCACGGAATCGGCGTAGGCGAGGCGCAGGCCCGTCCCGGCCACCGGCCCTGCGAGGGGCTGCAGCGACCCGCCGGCCGGCAGCAGGGGGCGCAGGCCGAGGTAGCGCTGGCCGCCCGACGCCACCACCCCGAACTGCATTGGGGTAAAGACCCGCACCGGCGCGCGCAGCACGATCTGGCTGAGCGCCGGCACCGCCGCCACGCTGATGGTGGTCCCGATGGCGATGGCGGGGCTGGTGCCACAGGTCGAGCCGTTGGTGACGCTGGTGACGCCCAGCCTCACCCAGCGGTCGTCGGAGACGCTGTTGGGGTTGTTGTCCACGAAGCGGAGCAGGCTGTCCCGGCCGGCCACGATGCCAGTGGAGCCGTACGACGGGGTGGCGAGCACCCGGATCTCGGAGACCGTTACCGCGCAGGCGAGGTGCAGGTTCCCCATGGCCCGGTAGGTGATGCTGCTGTCGGTCATCGCGATGATGTCGTTGCCGCCGGCGGTGTCGGTCCCGATCTCCTGGAGCTCGGTGGCCAGCACCAGGCTCCCCTGACGGAGGTTCCCCTGCATGGTGGCCTGCTCCACCTGGCTGGTGGCCAGGCGCTGGGAGGAAGTCAGCATGCGGGACAGCGCCAGCCCGACCAGCGAGGTCACCACCATCGCAATCAGCAGCTCGGCCAGGGTGAACCCCCGGCGGTCCATGGCGGTCATAGGCACTCCAGGCTGGTGCGCACCGTGTCCACCGAGGTGCCACCCGGCCGAGGCGCGCGCACGATCAGGACGATGTTCCGGAGGCTCCCGCTGGCCGTGACCGTCCAGGTCTCGGTGATGCTGCCGGGGCTGGTGGCGGTGCCGCTCGCCAGCGCGGTGCAGCGGGGCGTGGTGCTGTTGGCCTGGCGCCGGAGGGTTTCCAGGCGCTGGCTGGCCACCGTGGCTGCACGGGTGAACCGCCATCCCTGGCCCACCATCCGGGCGCTGCTGCCGAAGGTGCCGGCCACGGCGACGACCCCCACACTGAGGATCACGATGGCGACCACCACCTCCACAAGGGTGAATCCATCCCGCTGCGTGATCATCGGGTTACCCTCCCCAGGCCCGACACCATCACGCTGTCCCGCATGGCCCCGCGGGTGAAGCGGATGGTGGTGGCGCCGGTGCTGGCGAGGCCGCGCGAGTCGAAGACGACGCTGGTCCCGTTGCTCCCGGTCACCACGACCTTGTAGGCGGTGACGTAGTTGACCGGCGTCGCGATGGTGTCCACCGTGCTGCCCATGGCGCTGACCAGCCGGGGGGTCGCGGTGATCAGGGCCCGGTTACCCGCGAAGGAGAGCGTGGTGGTCCGCCCGGTTTCCTGGGCGGCGGAACGGGCCTGGGTGATCAGGGTGGTGGCGTGGTAGCGGGCGCCGCGGGTGTCGATCCGGGCCAGGGCGGCTCCCGCCAGGGGATAGGCTGCGGCTGCGGTAATGCCGATGATCACCACCACGATCAGCAGTTCCATGATGGTGAAGCCGGCGCGACGTGCGGTCATTGTTGCTCCCGAACAAGAGGGCCGAGCGGTTCCGGTCATTCACCTCGGCTCGTCATGGAGTATCGGACGGTGGGACCACGGAATTCACCCTAGCAGATTCAGTGCCGCGAGGGCGGCATTGCGGCCGTTTATTCCAATGACACTCCCGCCTGGGTGTGTTCCCGCCCCGCACAGGTAGACCCCGGTCATGGGCGTGCTGTAGTCCAGCCGCTCGCCCCACATGTGGCCTGGGAGGCACTCTCCGTGAAATATCTGACCTCCCGTAAGTCCAAGTCGTGCTTCGACATCCGGCGGTCCAAGGACATCGGTGGCAATGACTGCCTCTGGGAGGTTACTGCAGAACCGCCCGATGGACTCGAGTACGACAGCTCCAACTGCGGCTCGATGATCGTCCCAGGTACCTGTATAAAACTCATACGGCACATATTGGGCAAAGACGCTCATCAGGTGCCGGTCCTTCGGCGCCACTGATGGATCGTAGGCAGTTTGCAAGTAGATCTCGGTCCAGACCCTGTGCGGAATCCGGCCCAGGGTGGCGGATTCGTGGCAGGTCCGCCATTCGGCCCTGGTCAGTGGGGTGTTGATGGTGGCCAGGTGGTGGGGCATCCGGGCGCCAGGACGGGCGGTGAAGTCCGGCAGCTCCATGAGGGCGGCGTTGAGCTTGACGGTCGCGCTCCGCATGGGGATGGCCTCGACCCGGCGGCGCCAGGTGCCGTCGGCGGAATCGCCCAGCAGCCGGAGGGTGGTGACCGGATCGGCGTTGGAGACCACCACCGGCGCGGCCAGGCGGTCGCCACCCGCCAGCTCCACGCCCTCCCCGGGGAGGATCCGGGCCACTGGCACGCCGGCCGCCACCACGGCCCCGGCCTCCACCGCCGCCTCGTGCATCAGGAAGGAGATCATCCCCATCCCGCCGGTCACGTAGCCCCACGCCCCCGGCTCACCGCTGGGGTCGAGCCGGCCACAGTAGTGGTGGAAGTAGACGGACGCCGTCCCCCGGTCGAACGGACTGGCGGCGCTGCCCACCACCCCCTGGCCCATGTAGGCCATCTGCATCCGCTCATCCACCAGGTAGCGTTCCATCAGCTCCGCCATGGACCACTCGAACAAGAGCCCGATCGCGTCGGGATCGTGGTTCACCCGGCGCTCGATCTCCTCGCGTGACGGGGCCCGGTGCAGCCAGAGGTCGCGATCGTCCGGGGGACGCAGGGCATCGCAGACCCGCTTCATCAGGCCGTGCATGTCGTGCCGGCCCTTGACGTCCCGGGGCGAGAACCGCCTGAGTTCCTCGTCCGCCCGGGCCTCGTCGTCCCAGAGCTGGATGCTGGAGCCGTCCTCGAACGGCACGAAGTACCCGCCCATCGCCGGGGTCCAGCGGTAGCCCCGGCGGGGCAGCTCGAGCTCCTCGATGACCCGCGGGTGGAGCAGTCCGGCCACATACGCGCAAGGCGAGACCCGGTACCCGGGCCAGGTCTCCTCCAGGGTGCAGGCGCCGCCGATCCGCTCCCGAGCCTCCAGCACCAGCACCCGGCGGCCGGCGCGGGCCAGGTAGAAGGCGCAGGTCAGCCCGTTGTGCCCGGCCCCGACGATGATGGCATCCCACCGCTTGCGGGCCAGCTCGGCGACGGGGGCGGGGAGGCCAACCTGGCCCAGCGTCTGGACGGCGGAAACAGTCATGGCGGATTCTCGGCAGAGGAGAGCGGATGGCGGCGCCATCTTCGGGAGGTGTTTGCGATTGACAGCGGCGGTACCCGGGTGAATGATGCGGGTGCACTCCACGGGAAAGGGAGGGCACCGGGCCACCGGCGGCAATCGCCGCAGCGGGGCCTTGCCATGGACATCACCACAGGAACCCGCGAGTAGCAGTGCCACAGCGCTGGGCTGGTCGTCCGGCGGTGCCAGAAGCGCAGCCGAGGCGGCATCCCCGCCGATAGCGGTACGACCACCGCACGCCGACATGGCCGATGGGCCCCGATCCCTGAGTGGACGGGGCCCTTTCCGTCCCGGCCTTCAGGTGCGCGAGGTACCAGCCTCAATCACCGGCCCACCCTACCTCAGGTGCGCGTCGTACCAGCCGAGATACTGCTCGTAGAGATGCCGCTGGTAGCTCGGCTTGGTAATGCCGTGGTACTGGTCCGGATAGATGATCAGCCGGGTCTCGACGCCGAGGCTCCGCAGCGCCTGGTACATCTGCTCGCTGTTGAGCAGCGGCACGTTGAAGTCGTCCTGGCCCGCCAGGAACAGGGTCGGCGTGCGGATCCGGTCGGCCTTGAGGAAGGGGTAGGAAAGCCGGATCCAGGTCGCGGTGGTCTTCCAGGGCGGGCCGAGTTCGGCCTCGTACTCGCGGACGTACATGTCGGTGCCATACCCCGCCAGGATGTTGGAGATGCTGGCGCCGCTCACCGCCGCCTTGAAGCGGGTGTCCGAGGCAATCACGTAGTTGGTCAGGATGCCGCCGTAGCTCCACCCGCCCACGCCCAGCCGGGCCGGGTCGGCCACGCCGAGGGCCACGGCGCGGTCCACCCCGGCGAGCACGTCCTGCACGTCGCGGTTGCCCCAGTCGGCCCAGATCCCGAGGGAAAACTTCTCGCCCCGCCCCGAGCTGCCGCGGGGGTTCATCGCCACCACCGCGTACCCGGCCGCGGCGTAGAGCTGCCACTCGGCGTTGAAGCCGTAGTCGTACTGGGAGACCGGCCCGCCGTGCAGCTTGAGGATGGTGGGCACCCGGCGGCCGGCCTGATGGTCCAGCGGCCGCACCATGAACCCGTTGATCGGCGTCCCGTCCTTGCTCCGCGCGGTGACCTCCTCGTACGGCGCCGTCCGGAGGACGGCCACGAGGGAATCGTTCTGGTGCGTGAGCTGCCGCAGCGCGGTGCCTTCCAGCGCGTAGAGTTCTGCCGGTCGCGCGGGAGACTCGACCAGCAGCACCAGACGGCCGTCCCCGCCCACCGCATAGTCGTACACTACCTGGCGGCCGCTCACCAGCCGTTCCACCGGCCCGCCACGCGCCGGGATGCGGGCCAGCTGGAACTGGCGGTCGTCCTCCAGGCGGAAGAACAGGGAAGCGCCGTCAGGAGACCACTCCGGCTGGTAGATGTGCCGGTCGAGCGCCTCGGTGAGCAGGTCCGGGGCGGCGCTCCCGTCGGCGGGGATGACTGCCAGCCGCGGGCCGGCGTAGTAGATGAGCGAATCCGGCCCGCCCTGGTAATAGGCGATCCGGCTCCCGTCCGGGCTCCAGACCGGGCGGCTTTCATAGTCGGGATCGTTGTCGGGGCCACTGAAGCGGGTCAGCTGTCTCGGTTCCCCTCCAGCCGCGCTCACGACGAAGATGTCCCAGTTGCTCCCCCGGTCGGGGTCCGCACCCACCCGCTTGGTCACGAAGGCAATCTCGGTCCCGTCGGGGGACCAGGACGGCAGCACCTCATCGAAGGTGCCGGCGGTCAGCGGGGAGATCGCGCGGGTGGCCAGGTCGAGCAGGTACAGGTGCCGGCGGATGCGCCGGACGTATCCGGTGTAATCCTGCTTGAAGAAGAACCGGTCCACGATGATCGGCTTGGCGGTCTTCTCCGGCCAGGTGCTGTCCGCCGCCTGGTAGCCCAGGGCGCTGATGGTCTCCACCGTGTCGCGGTCCGGGATCACCAGCACCAGCCGGCTGCCGTCGGGGCTCCAGGCGTAGTCCTCGATGCCGGCCGCGATCTCGGTGATGCGCTCGGCCTCGCCGCCCCGGCGGTCCAGCAGCCAGAGCTGGTCCCCTTCGTCCTCCTCCCCGGCCTGGCGCCCGGAGAGGAACGACAGCCACCGGCCGTCCGGGCTCCACTCGGGGCTGTGCTCGGATTCGGCCGGCGTCTGTGTCAGGCGCAGGGTGGTGGCGCCGTCCCAGCTCACCATCCACAGGTCGCCGGTCCAGCGGTCGGCCTTGAGGTTGGCGGTGCGGACCTGGAACGCGACCCATGCCCCGTCGGGAGAGAGCCGGGGCGAGCCGACGTCCCGGAAGCGGGCCAGGTCGTCGAGCGTGATGGGCCGCAGGCTGCCGGTCTGGGCAGGCAGGGCGGGGCCGGCTAGGCAGAGCGCGAGCGCGACGAGACCGGGCCTCATAACGAGTCCGAAGGAGGAAACCGATGATGGCATGTCTCCCATTGCCGGGCAAGCCCGGGCCGGTCGCGGGGTGGTTTGCCGGGTGGAGGGGCGGGGCCTAGAATTCTGCGCCAGCGTTCCGGAGCCGCGCGGCCGCGCTGATCCGCTCCTGCGACCTCCGCCGGTGGCAAGAAGCCATGCCGGACCACCGTCGCTCCCTGAACCGGTCCCCGGCTCCTCAGTGGCGCCCCGGAGGAGGGGCACGCCATGGTCCTTGTTGAAGCGGCGGTGGAAACCGTGGCGGCGGCCCGGCGTGCCGTCCTCGAGGGGGCGGGTCGGCTGGAGCTGTGCGCCGACCTCCCGCGGGATGGTGTCACGCCGTCGGCGGGGTTCATCCGGACAGTCCGCGCCCTGGTGGATGTGCCGCTTCACGTCCTCATCCGTCCCCGGCCCGGCGACTTCAGGTACGATGCCGCCGAGGTGGCGGTGATGCTGGCGGACATCGCCGAGTGCCGCCGGGCCGGCGTGGACGGGGTGGCGATCGGGGCGCTGACCCCCGAGCACCAGGTGGACCGGGAGCTGACCGAGCAACTCGCCCAAGCGGCCCGCTACCTCGCGGTCACCTTTCACCGCGCCGTGGACCGCACCGGGGATGTCGCCGGCGCTCTGGCCACGCTGCTCGAGCTGGGGGTCGAGCGCGTCCTAACCTCGGGCGGCATGGACACGGCGCAGGCTGGCGCCACCGAGCTTTCCCGCCTGCAGCGGTTATTCGGGCAGGGCATCACCATCATGGCCGGCGGCCGGGTGCGGGGCGACAACGCCGCCGGCATCGTGGCGGCCACCGGAGTCCGGGAAGTGCACGTCGGCCTGCCCGGCGACGGTGAGCCCGGCCGGATCGCCGGGGTGGTGGCCGCCCTCACCGGCCGGGTGGCGGGCGGCTCCCGGCCGGAAACCCCCTGATCCCGCCGTCCGTACGCGCGGCATCTCCCTCAACCGGACAACGATCCACATGCGCCGTCTCACCTCTTGTGCTGTCCTGCTGGCCCTGACCCTTGCCGTCCCGCTCGCCGCCCAGGCCCCCGGGCCGGAGGCCGACAAGGCCGCGGTCATGGCCACCATCAAGCGCCTCTTCGACGGCATGCGCGCCGGCGACAGCGCCATGGTCCGGTCCACCTTCCATCCCAAGGCCCAGCTCGCCACGGCGCTCGTCCGCCAGGGCACCGCGGTGGTGGAGACGGAAGGCATCGAGGGGTTCGTCACGGCGGTGGGAACGCCGCATCCGGAAGTCTGGGACGAACGCATCTTCAATGAGCAGGTACTGCTGGATGGCACCCTGGCGTCGGTGTGGGTCGAGTATTCCTTCTACGTCGGCACCCGCTTCAGCCACTGCGGGGTGGATGCCTTCCAGCTGGCCCGCGAGGGAACCGACTGGAAGATCGTGGCGCTGGCGGACACCCGGCGGCGGACCGGCTGTGCCGAATAGCCTGAGCCCCACGCGGGGGGGCCATGGCTGAGATCACCTGGGCGGACTTCGAGCGGGTGGACCTCCGGGTGGGCACCATCGTGGCGGTGGATCCCTTTCCCGAGGCGCGCAAGCCGGCCTGGAAGCTGACCGTGGACTTCGGGCCGGACATCGGGCTGAAGCGCTCCAGCGCCCAGGTCACCCTCTATAGCCGGGAGGAGCTGCTGGGCCGCCAGGTGATCGGGGTGGTGAACTTTCCGCCCAAGCGGATCGGCCCGTTCGTGTCGGAGGTGCTGGTGACCGGCTTCGTCCGGGAGGATGGCAGCGTGGTGCTCGCCACGCCGGAGCGACCCGTGGCCAACGGCGCCCGGCTCGCCTGAGGCGCGCCGGCTCGTCCGCGGACGATGCGGCCGGGGCTGGAGTGGGCGGGGTCGGGCCAGACACCGGCAGGGAAAAACATCAGGGGGCGAGCCGTGGGTACGGCTCGCCCCCTGATGCTTCCGGGCCGGGACGGTTCAGTCCGGACGGCTCCGGCGGGCGCTGGCGCGGGCGCTCACGCGGGCGCTGGCGGTCTTGAGGGTAGCCTGGCTGCCCAGGGTGAACTTGGTCTTGCCGCCCTTGACGTCCTCGGCCTCGGGACGGCGCTTGATGGAGAGATCGCTGAGCTTTCTGGAGCTGGCCTTCTTCGCCATGGTGCCCTCCTTGAGGGGGATCGGGGTGAACGACGCCCTGCCTAAAGGCATCAGGCGTGCCATCCCCGGCGGGAACGGGAGTGCGTTGCGGGGCAACGCCTTGCGGGGCAGGCGGCGGTCGAGGGTTGTTTGATTCCGGCCCTGTTTCGGGACCATGTGGTCTCGTTTCAGTACTGCCCGCTGGCCCGGTCAGTGGCCACGGCCCTCGGCCAGTTTGCGGTCCAGGGTCGAGCGGGACAGGCCGAGGGCCCGGGCCGCCTGGCGCTTGTTGCCGCCGAGGCGCCGGAGGACCCACTCGATATGGCGCTGTTCCGCCGCCTGGAGCGACAGGTCCTCCGGCCCCCGGGAGCCCTCCCGGGCGCCGGTCGCGGCCCCCGGCTCGGTCTCGAACTCCTCCAGCAGGAGGGAGTCGGGCTCGATGGTCTGGTCTTCGGTCAGGGCCACGGCGGTCTGGATGACCCGCCGGAGCTCCCGGAGGTTCCCGGGCCAGGAGTGGTCCAGCAGCCGCCCTAGGGCGGCGGCGCTGACCGTGGTGATCACCTTGCGCTGGGCCTGGCAGGCGGCCTCCACCTCCGAGACGATCAGCGCCCGCAGGTCGTTGGGCCGGTGCCGGAGGCTGGGCAGCCGCAGGGTGATGCCGCTGACCCGGTAGAACAGGTCCCGGCGGAACTGGTCATCCTCGAGGAACCGGGTGATCGGGTGGTGGGTGGCGGAGATCAGCCGGACATCGGCCCGGAGCAGGGCCTCGCTGCCCAGCCGCTCGAACTCGCCGTACTCCACCGCGCGCAGGATCTTGGCCTGGGCCGCGAGGCTCATGTCGGCGATTTCGTCAATGAACAGGGTGCCGCCGTCCGCCTGCTCGAACTTCCCCTTGAGCCGCCGGTCGGCGCCGGTGAACGCCCCGCGCTCGTGCCCGAAGAGCTGGCTGTCAATCAGGGTGTCGCTGAGAGCCGCGGCGTTGAAGGCGGCGAACGGCCCGCTGGCCCGGTTCGAGGAGTTGTGCAGGGCGTGGGCCAGGATGGTCTTGCCGGTCCCGGTCTCACCGAGGATCAGCAGGGGGAGGTCGGTGGCCGCGGCGGTGCGGGCGAGCGCCAGGCAGGTGCGCATCGGCTCGTCCTCACTCTGGAAATCGTCCAGGGTGAAACGGGCTTCCCGGGCCGGGGGCCGCTCCCGGGGCTCCGACGGGCGGCTGGGCCGGCCTTCGGTCCTCACGGCGGCGGCTCGCGGAAGTTTTCCCGCAGCGCCCGGACCGGCTCGAAGGCGAAGCTCCCCAGCGAGCGCCGGCCGACCACCACGTCCGCGAACCCGCCCATCCCCGCCAGCAGCGGCCGGGGACTGCCGCGGACGGTGATGGCCGAGTCCGACAGGTCCACCAGTGCCCGGAAGGATCCGCTGTCCGCCGGGGTCGAGCCCGCCGGCCCCACCCAGCGGACGGTGCCGAAGCGCACGCCGTAGCGCTGGTACGGAAAGGCATCGAAGCGGAGCTTCACCGGCATCCCGGCCCGCACCATCGGCACCCCCGCCTCCGGTACCACCAGCTCGGCCTGCAGCTGCTGGCCGCTGCAGGCGAGTTCGGCCAGCACCTCTCCTTCCTTCACCACGGCGCCCGGCGCGCTGACCCGCAGCCGGAGCACGGTGCCCTCGCAAGGGGCCACGACCACCATGCCGGAGTCGCTGAGGTTGTAGAGATCCTGGCCAAGCGCCCGGATCCGGATCCGGGCGGTCTCGATGGACTCATCCAGCGACCGGCGGATCTCGTCGAACTCGAGTTCGCGGGCGGCGGCGTCCTGGCGGATGCGCTCGATGGTGGCGTGCACTTCGCTCAACTCGTCTTCGGCGCTCTGGATCTCCTCGGCGAGGGTGCTCGCTTCGTACTCCAGCCGGGCCGCCTCCAGCCGGCCCACCGAGCCGCGCTGGGCCCCGGAGGCGGCGCTGTCGGCCAGCTCGCGGGAGAGGGCGTAGCGGCTGGTCCGTGAGGCGATCACCCGGCGCAGGTACTCGGCCCGGGTCTCCAGCCGGCGGATCTCGGCCTGGTCGGCCCGGCGGCGGGTCTCGCGCTGGCTGGCGGCGATGGTGAGCCGGGTGGAGTCGGCGGCGTTGCGGGCCTCGAGGCTGCGGCGGTCGGCGGCGCGGTCGCCCATGGGCGAGGAGTGCAGCACGAACAGCGGCGCCCGCCGGGCGACGATCGAGCCCTCGCTGGCCGCCACCCGGCTCACCACGCCCTCGCGCAGGGCGCGGACCGGGTCCACTCCCGCCACCGGGAGCAGGGTGAACCGGCCGCCCACGGTCTCGGGCACCCGGACCACGATGATCGCCACCAGCCCCAGGACCACGAGCAGCACGATAAACCAGGTCAGCCCGCTGGCCGCCCAGTGCGGTGGGTGGGTATCGAGGAACTCGGCGTCCTGGTCCAGTCCCGGCATAGGTCCTCTCTCTGCGCCTGCCCGCTCCGTCAGCGGCCTGCTCGCCGCCGCCATTGTGCGATGTCACACGGGGAGAAGCACAGCCCCGCGTCCCCGCGCCTGGCAGAACCTTTTGGCCAGGCGCCCCCTGAGCCCGTCCGCTACACGCCGAGCTGCTGGCTGACCAGGTAGAAGTACAGCCCCTGGCTCCGCATCAGGTCGTCGTGGGTGCCCTGTTCCACCAGCCGCCCCTTCTCCAGCACCAGGATGAGGTCGGCGTCACGCACCGTGCTGAGCCGGTGGGCAATGACGAACGAGGTGCGCCCCTCGAGCAGCTGGTCAATGCCTTCCTTCACGGCCCGCTCGCTCTCGGTGTCGAGGGCGCTGGTGGCCTCGTCGAAGATCAGCACCGGTGGCCGCTGGTAGATGGCCCGCGCGATCGCGATCCGCTGGCGCTGTCCGCCCGAGAGCGAGAGGCCCGACTCGCCCAGCTTGGTGTCATAGCCGAGGGGGAGCCGCTCGATGAACTCGCGGGCGTTGGCCACCTGGGCGGCCCACATCACCTTGTCGAGGTCGGGTTCCTCCTCGCCGAAAGCGATGTTGCGGGCCACGCTGTCGTCGAAGAGGTGATTCTCCTGCAGCACGAAACCGATCTTCCGCCGGAGCTCGCGGTAGTTGAGGGTCTTGATGTCAATGCCATCGTAGAGGATGGTGCCCTCGGTGGGCTCCAGCAGGCCGGCCAGGCACTTGATGAGCGTGGTCTTGCCCGACCCGCTCCGGCCCACGATCGCCACCATGGTGTTGGGCGGCACCTCCACCGAGATGTCCTCGAGGATCGGGGGCGCGGCGGGGCCGCCATAGCGGAAGCCGAGGTGGCGAAGCGAGATCCGGCCCTCGAGGGACTTGACCGGCAGGAGGCGGCTGCGGTCCTCGCCCTGCTCGGGCTCCTGCTGGAAGATGTCGTCGAGCCGGGTGAGGTAGACGGTGGCCTGCTGGAGGTCGTCCCAGAGGAAGAGCAGGCCCATCAGCGAGGCGTTGGCCAGCGCGACCAGCGCGTTGAAGGCCACCAGGGCGCCAACGGAGAGCCGGCCGGCAATGACCTGCTGGGCCCCCACCAGCAGGAAGATGATCACCGTGAGCAGGGTGACGCTGTGCACCACCCCGTTGTAGGCCATCACGGTGAAGTCGGCCTTGAACCGGCCCCGGGCCAGGCTGTTGAACTGCCGGAGCATCAGCTGCCGGAACGCGTGCTCGGCCCCCAGCGCCTTCACCGTCTCGATGCCCTTGATGGCGTCAATCTGGAAGGACTGGTACTTGCCGTAGGAGTCCTCCAGCTCGGCATACAAGGGGCCCAGCCAGCGGCTCGACACCCGCATCAGGATGAGGAACAGCGGCGCGGTGGAGAGGAACACCAGGGTGAGCAGCGGGCTGTACACCGCCATCAGGGCCAGCGCGGCCACCAGCTGGGCCGCGGCGGTCAGGGCCCCGACCCCCTGTTCCACCACGAACTCGCGCACCTGCCAGATGCCGGCCAGCCGGCGCTGGATGTCGCCGGTGCGGCGGGTGTTGAAGTAGTGCATCGGCAGGCTGAGCAGCCGCCGGGTCAGGAAGTCGAGGGTGGAGGCGTCAATCCGCACCGCCGCGAAGCTCAGCAGGTAGCGCTGCACCAGGGAGCCCACCAGGCTCACCAGCACCACCACCGCCATGCCGCCCACCAGCAGGTAGAGCAGCCGGACATCCTGCTCCACCAGCACCCGGTCCACGATCACCTGGGTGAACACCGGCACCACCATCTCCAGGCCGCTGACGATCAGGGCCAGCACCGCCGACTTGGCCAGGATGCCGGAATAGGGCCGGAAGAACGGCAGCAGCCAGGCGATGCTGAGCTTGCCCTCCGGGGCCAGGGCGAACTGCTCGGTGGGGTCGAACAGCGCCGCATACCCGCTCCAGCGCTCCTCGAACTCCTGCCGCAGCATCTTGCGGCGCCCGATGGCCGGGTCGGAGAGCCAGACGTGGGTGTCGCTCACGTGGTAGAGCACCACCCAGTGGTAGCCGTCGAAGTGCACGATGGCCGGCAGCGGCATCTGGGCCAGGCGGGCCGGGGTGGTCTTCACCGAGCGGGCCGCCAGGCCGATTTCCATGGCGCCCTCGCACAGCGCCTTCAGGCTGGACCCGTCGAGGCTGGTGTGCACCAGCTGGCGGATGCGGGCCAGGCTGACGTTGCGGCCGTAGTAGCGGCAGATCATCCCGAGGGAGGCCGCCCCGCAGTCCATCTCGTCAATCTGCCAGAGGTGCGGGAAGCGGCGGATGCGCTTCTTCCGCTTGATGAACCGCCCCTCGACCGCAAAGGCGTCCTCCTCCGCCCCGGTCTCCTCCTCGCGCTGGTCCACCTGCTCCTCGTCCACCTTCTGGTGGACGGCGGCGTCGGCCGGGAGCAGCTCCTGGGCGAAGTCGAGCGGGATGAGGGCGGTGTGCTTGAAGTCGTACTGGGTGACCCGGGCGTCAATCTCCTCCCGGAAGGCGGGATAGCGCTCCAGCAGGTCGTGGTAGACCTCGCGGGTCAGGCGGAGCAGCCGGCTGGGGGACACCGCCTCGACGGTGGCCGAGCGCGGCTGGTTGTCGAAGACCGACAGCTCCCCGAAGTACTCGCCCCGGCGGAGGTAGGCCACGGTGCGGCGCCGGTTCTCCACCCCGATGTGCACCCGGCAGCGGCCCTCCTGGATGATGTAGAGCGGGCCCGGCGGATCGCCCTCCTCGATGATCACCTCCCCCGCGGCCACGTCCACCGGCTCCATGGACTCCAGCAGCTCGGTCAGGGCCTCGGGCGGCAGCTTGG
>CAZCVG010000019.1:0-28830 GCA_964501735.1 uncultured Gemmatimonadaceae bacterium
ACCTCAACATCCTTGGCTGGATCATCGACCGGCTGTTCGTGTGGCCCGGTCCGCTCGACATCTTCACCGGCCGCTGGATGCTGATCGATGTCTGACCGCTGGTGGCGAGCCGGTATCCTGCTTTGCGCCGCCCTGGGCATCCCGGGGACGGTGGAGGCCCAGTCCACGGCTGCCCTGCAGGAGCGCTTCGCCCGCCTGTCCGACAGTGCCGCGGTACTCCGGGCGCAGATCAACGCCCGGGAGGCACGGAAGGCGGCTGGCGTCCTGGATACCCTCCGCCACGCCGGCCTGACCGTGGTGACCCAGGGGGCGATGCCGCCAACCCTCCCGGCGGCCCTTCCGCTGGCCTGGCAGCGCATGGTGTCCCGTTTCGGGGACCGCCGGGCCACGGCTGCCGTGGCGGTCGCCATCGACGCCGCCGAAGACCCGCAGCTTCGGACCCTGACGTTCCGCCCGGCTGCCCCGGCTGCGGTACGAGCGTCTGCCGCAAGAGGGAAGCTCGTCCGGCTGGCTTCGCTCGGGCTCGACAGCCTGGCCGAGGTGATCACCGCGGTGGCGAGCCGCGACCTGTGGGCGGGGACGGACTCGGTCCTGGTCGGCTGGCGGGAGTCCGCGGACCCGGTCTGGACAGTTCGAGAGGTGAATCTCGAAAGCCTGTATGAGCAGCTGGTGGCATCCCCCTGGGCTGTTCCGCGGCGATGTTTCCTCGGCGACCTCACGGCCTGCCATGGTCTCCTCGCACTGGACCCGGCATCGCACGTCGTCGTTGCCTCATACACGCCGGAGGAACGGGAGCTGGTCGTGGGCCGGATGATCGGCTATGCCTCGGGGCGGGTGATGGCCCAGACGATCGGCGCCTGCCTCAGCCGTCACGACACCGAGCAGTGCACCAGGGTGCTGGTGGAGACCTTCCCGGCCCCATGGTCCCACCGCGGAGCCCTCGGTGCGCCGGCGCGCCAGGCCCTGCTGGCCATCGTGCTGGAGATGGGTGGCTCCGGGGCCTTCGAGGCGCTGAATGCGTCCGCCGCGGCCCCAATGGGCGAACGCCTGGCCGGCGCGGCCGGCGTGCCGCTGGACTCCCTGGTGACCCGTTGGCGAAACGAGATCCTGGCGGCGCGGCCGCAGCCGGTATCGGTCACCTCGGCCGGTGGCTGGACGGCGGTGGGATGGGCGACGCTGCTGGGCCTCATGGCCCTCAGGAGCAGCCGATGGCGCTGACCCCACGCCGCTGGATCGCCGCCGTGCTGGTGGTGATGCTGGGTACCCTGGCCGCCGTGCTCCCCCCCGGCAGTGCCCGTGGCTTCATGCGATACCTGCCCTGGGGCTGGTACGCAGGCCCCCGGCGCGAGGGCGACTCGCTCGTCATCCGGCACAACCGGCTGCTATCGCAGGCCATGTTTGCGGGCGACCAGCTGATCCTGGCGACCATCCGGGATTCGGCGCTGGCGCAATCGCTCCTGATCCGCCGGGCCAGCTTGGGCGGGCCGCAGCTGTTCCGCCTGCAACTCGGGCCGGTGTCGCCCGCGGGCCGGGCGGCCCGCACTGGCGGATCGGCGAGCGTATCGAGGCTGCGGTCAATCCAGGAGTCCCTCGACTCGTCCTGGCGCGAACTTCCCCGCCGGGATACCCTGGCCTGGACGATCATCGCACTCGCCCAGACCCCGTTGCGGCTGCGGGCGTCGGGCCATGACGTCAACCTGGTCCTGCCGCACGATGGCGAACCGATCCTGCACGGGGCCCTGGTCCGGGGCGGGTGCGTGCTGGTAGCGGATGCCGGTCGCACGGCCCGCCCGGTCGCCGCGGAGCGGCTGCTCGACCGGGTGGCTCCCTGTCGCTGGCGCAGCGCCTTCGGGCCACCCGGGGACAGCATCGGCGCGTGGCTCGAGCGCCAGGAGTGGGTCGCGGCGTTCCCCGTGCGCTCCTGGGCCTACCGCTGGGGCGAGGCACAGGTCGTCTCGATCCGCCGGGCACGGGTGCTGGCCGACACCGGCGCCTGGGGGGACCGTCCCTCCGCGCTGGTGGAATGGGCATCGTGGTGGGGAGCCGCCGACGCCGCGGGCTGCTATCGGGGCAGGGAGGCAAGCTGCCTCCGCGTGTTCCTGCATCCGGAACGCTGGGGACGGCAAGCCAGCCCTGCCACGGCGGATGCACCCTTCCCGGCGATTCGTGGCGGCCGGGTGGCGGGCGGCCTCCTGCTGGCCGGTCTGCTCGATGACGTGCTTGCCACCGTCGGGCCGGAACGCTTCCACGCCTTCTGGACCAGCGAGCTTCCGCCTGACTCGGCCCTGGCCGTGGCCCTGCAGCAACCCCTGCGACCGTGGCTGATGGCCCGGGTCGAGCGCCGACTCGGCGGTTTTGATTCCCGCCCGACCCTGCCGCTCGGATCCGCAGCCATGGCACTGGTGCTCATGGGACTGTTCGTGGGCTCGGCGGTGCTGGGGATCTCCCGGCGACGCCTGTCCTGAGTGCCGGGCGAAGGGTCCCCGTGCCGCGGCCGGGGGTCAGGGCTGGGGGCTCGATTCCCGCGCTCCCGGCCGGTGCGCGAGAAAACTCGTCACCTCCGCCAGCACTACCCCCGCCTCGTCATGTCCCCGCCGCTCCAGCGCCAGGCGAAGCCGAGCGATCCGGCCGGTGAGACTGGTGCGGACCTCTGAAGTGTCCTCACCTTCCTTGAGCCGCTCAAGCTCGCCGATCATCCCGTCGAGGCTCTCAGCGATGGGACCGAGCCGGGCCCGCTCCGCACGGGGGAGGGCGGCCAGGGCCTTGAGAATGCCCGCGCGGTCCGCCCGGGCCTGGGAGGCCGCAGGTGCCGGCCCGGCCGGGTGCCTCACAGGCGCCCGGGAGCCGACCAGGTCGCTCCAGCCATAGCCCCGGGTCCACAGGCTGCCGTAGCGGGCTGCGACCACCGCGGCGCCAAGGAGGGCGGTGAGCGGAAGCAGGAGGACTCCACCTCGCCAGGCATCGGCCAGGGCGGCAACGAGGCACAGGATCGCGGCGCCCCCGAGCAACCGGCGGAACTGTTCCACCTCTCCGGGCCGGTTGGCACTCGCCGACGGAGGCAGGGGCGCCGCCGGTACACTCCACCGCCCGAGGGCGCCCAGCAGGGCCTCCGCGCTGTCCCAGCGCTCGCCCGGTTCCAGGGCCAGGCAGCGGTGGACGGCGCTGGCCAGCCCCTCCGGACACTCGGGCCGAACCCGTCGCAGCGGTGCCGGTGGACCTTTCAGCTGCTGGAGGAGGATGGCCCCAGGCGTGGTTCCCGGGAATGGCCGCTGGCCGGCAATCAGCTGGTAGGCCATGACGCCGAGGGAGTAGATGTCGCTCTGCGGCCCGATGATGGGCTCTCCCCCGGCCTGTTCGGGGCTCATGTAGTCCGGAGTCCCGACGATCAGGCCCGCGGTGGTCAACCCGCGCTCGCCGGCCGGGGCCGACAGCGACTTCGCGATGCCGAAATCGGTGAGCACGGCACGTCGCTCCGGGCCCTCCAGCAGGATGTTGTCAGGCTTGATGTCCCGGTGGATGAGCCCGGCCCGGTGTGCCACTCCGAGCGCCAGCGCGGTTTCCTGGAGGATCCGTCGCGCCTCGGCCACCGGCAGCCGCCCCTCCCGCTCGAGCAGCTCCCGCAGGGTCTCGCCCTGGATCCGGGGCATCACGCACCAGCACAGGTCGCCCTGGGTTCCGATGTCGTAGATGGGGATGATGTTCGGATGGCGCAGGCTGGCCGCGCTGGTGGCCTCGCGCCGGAAGCGCTCGCGGAGGACGGGGGCCGCGATCTCGGGCCGGAGGACCTTGATCGCCACCGCCCGGCCAAGCGCCGGCTCCTCGGCGGCGAACACCACGCCGAAGCCGCCGCGACCGAGCACGCCGGTCAGGCGGTACCGTTCTCCCAGCGCGGCTGCCAGTCGCTCGGCAACCGCCTGGTCAGCGGGGGCGAAGGGGTTGGCCATTGGACCCGCGTCCAAGCTACCGCGTGGTGCGGTCGCGGGCCACCGATCATCAGCCGCCGGGGACGGTCGCCAGGCGCTCCTCCAGGGCGGCGCGGAAAAGGGGCAGCTCGGCCTCCAGGGCTCCGACCAGGTCCGTGGCGCCAGTGAGCTGACCCCGGCGCGCCAGCAGCTCCAGCCGGCCACAGCCGGCGGCGAACCGGGCCGCGCCGATGTTGCTGGAACTGCCCTTCAGCGCGTGTGCGGCGCGGGTGACCGCTTCCGCATCCCCCTGCGTGATCCCGTCATGCAGGAGCTTGATCCGGTTGGGGGTCTCGGCGAAGAACATGCCGGCCAGCTCCCGGACCAGGTCCAGGCCGCCTTCCGGGGAGAAGCCAAGGATGTCCTCCAGCATGCCCATATCCAGGGTGGGCTCGGCCGGAGCCGGAGGCGGACCGGCTGGCGGGGTGGTGCGCTCCGCCACAGGGACCGGTGCCTGGACGACGGGCTGCGGGTCGACCGCCGCGTCGCCGGGCTGCGGCGCCGAAACCTCGGAACCGCGCCGGGGCGCCGTGACCGCGCCTGCCGGGGCGGGCCCTCCCTGCGGCTCCTCCCAGCCCAGCCAGCGGCCCAGCACGGCGCTGAGTTCCTGGGTCCGCACCGGCTTGCTGAGGTAGTCATCCATGCCGGCCTCGAGGCAGCGCTCCCGGTCCCCCTGCATGGCGTTGGCGGTCATGGCCACGATGGGCGTGCGCCGGGCTTCTCCTTCAATCTTGCGGATCTGGCCGGCGGCCTCGTAGCCGTCCAGTTCCGGCATCTGGCAGTCCATCAGGATGAGATCATAGGGAAAGCCCCGGGCAGCGGCGACCGCCTCACGCCCGTCGCCGACAACGTCGATGTGATGGCCCAGCCGCTCCAGCATCTTCACCGCGAGCTTCTGGTTGACCGGATTGTCCTCCGCCAGGAGGATCCTGGCGCGCGACCGCGGCCGGGGCGCGCTGGCGCTCTCGTCCCCGAACAGGCTGGCCCGCTCGGTGCCGCGCACCTCGAGTCCCAGGGCCACCCGGAGGGCCGCATGCAGCGGCTGGTGCCGCACCGGCTTGCTCAGCACGGCCGCGACCCCGGCCTCCCGGGCCGCATTGGCGATGGCCCGGTCGGCGAGTCCCGCCAGCAGCACAACCCGGGTGCGCCGAAGCCCATCGGACTCGGCCACCGCCTGGGCCAGGGCCAGGCCGTCGGTCTCGGGGAGGGTCGCGTCAATGACCGCGATCCGGTGGGGCGCCCCGGCCCGGGCGGCGGCGCCGAGTCGGATGAACGCATCGGCCGCGTCATCGGTGGCATCCACCCTGAGCCCCCAGCTCTCCAGCTGGTCCACCAGGGCCGCGCGAATCGTGGGGTGCGACTCCACCACCAGCGCCGGGCAATCCGCCAGCTCGGGATCGGTCTCGAAGGGACCCGCGCCGGTCCGCTGGATGATGCCCACCTTGAGCGTGAACCAGAACGTGCTGCCGGCCCCCGCCTGGCTCTCCACGCCGATCTCTCCGCCCATCAGCTCCACCAGTTCTCGGCAGATGGCCAGGCCGAGCCCGGTGCCGCCGTGGCGGCGGGTGGTGGAGCTGTCGGCCTGGGAGAAGGGCTGGAACAGGCGGGCCTGCTGCTCGGGGGTGACGCCCTCGCCGGTGTCGCGTACCTCCCAGCGCACCACCAGCTGCTCCCCCTCCCGGCGGACCACCCCGGCCGTCACGGTGACCCCGCCCTGGCTGGTGAACTTGACGGCGTTCCCCACCAGGTTGGTCAGCACCTGACGGACCCGGCCCGGGTCACCCCGCACCAGGTCGGGCACCTCGCGGGGGACATGGGCGGCCAGGTCAATGCGCTTGGCGCTGGCCTTCTCGGCGATCAGGTCGAGGGTGTCCTCGACCGTCTCGCGGAGGGAGAACTCCACCGTCTCCAGCGAGAGCCGGCCGGCCTCGATCTTGGAGAAGTCGAGGATGTCGTTGATGATGGTCAGCAGGGACTCGCCCGAGGCCCGCACCGTCTCGACATAGCTCCGCTGCTCCGGCGAGAGGTCGGTGTCGAGCAGCAGCCCCGTCATGCCGATCACCCCGTTCATCGGGGTGCGGATCTCGTGGCTCATCATCGCGAAGAAGGACGACTTGACGCGGACCGATTCCAGGGCCTGGTCCCGGGCGCGGGCCAGTTCCTCGGTTTGCTCGGCGAGCAGGGCGGCCTGCTCCTCCACCCGGGTTCGGGAATCCTCCACGTCCAGCGAGTAGCGGTACAGCTCCTCTTCCGCGCGCTTGCGCTCGCTCAGGTCGGTCAGGGTGCCGACGTAGGCGATGGTCTGTCCGGTGTCGTCCACCACCGCCCGGGCGCTGGCCTCCAGCCAGCGCACACCGTCGTCGCCGCGGCGAACCCGGAATTCGGCCGCGAACTCCCGGCCTTCCATCGCAGCGGCCTGCCACTCCGCCCGGACAGCCTGGAGGTCGGCGGGGTCAATGGCCGTCATCCACCCGGCGCCGAGGGCGGCGTCGGGTTCCAAGCCGGTGAGCTGGCACCAGCAGGCGTTGACATAGCGGCAGCGGCCCACGGCATCGGTCTCGAAGATGCCGATCGGGGCGTGCGCGGTGATCCGGGCGTGGCGGTCCGCCTGGGCCCAGTCCGCGGCGGGAGAGCCGGCGGTCTCGGTGCGCGAAGCCTGACGGCAGGCCACCCGGGAGGCCAGCGACCGCAGGGGCGGCTGCTTCATGGCGGTTGCGCTCCCTGCCGCGGGCGGCTCGACACCGGGCCTCCGGGGGCGGTCCAGTGTTCCAGGATGGCGGCCAGTTGCTCGGGCTGGACCGGCTTGCTGAGGTAGTCATCCATGCCGGCGGCCAGGCAGCGTTCCTCATCCCCCTGCATGGCATTGGCGGTCATCGCGATGATCGGCGTGCGGGACCGCACCCCGGGCAGCCGGCGGATGGCGCCGGTGGCCTCGTAGCCGTCCATGTCAGGCATCATGCAGTCCATGAACACCGCGTCGTATGCATGGGCCGTGACCAGCTGCACTGCCTCGCGGCCGTTGGCGGCCAGGTCCACCCGGCAGCCCAGCCGGCCGAGCATGCGGGCAGCGACCTTCTGGTTCACGGTGTTGTCGTCCACCACCAGCACCCGGCGGGCCGCGTCCATGTCCAGCACCCGGGCGCCGGCGGGACTGGCCATTGGCGGGGACGGCTCGGGCGCATCGGCCGGGCCGAGCACCTCCCGCAGGGCCTCGGCCAGGGCGTCGAACCGCACCGGCTTGCGGAGGAAGGCCTGGAATCCGAGCTCCTCCAGCCACCCTTCCTTGGGGCGGTTGATGGCGCCGCTCACCAGCACGAGGGCGGTCCGCGACTGCCGGCCGTCGGTGCGCAGCGCCCGGGCCACCCCCTCGCCATCGAGCACGGGCATTGAGAAGTCCAGCAGCACGGCATCGTAGGGGCGTCCGGCGGACTGGGCCGCGGCCACGCGCTCCAGGGCCTCGCCCCCATCCCGGGCGGTGTCGGCCCGGAGACCCAGCGCCTCGACCTGCTCGGCCAGGACGCGGCGGGAGATCTCGACGTCGTCCACGACCAGCAGGCGGCGCTCCCGCGGGAGAGCGGGAGACGGGGAGGCCTCGTCCGAGCGAAATGCCGGGAGGGGAAGGGTGAACCAGAACGTGCTGCCCCGGCCGACGGTGCTGGTGGCGCCGATCTGCCCGCCCATCAGCCGCACCAGCTGCTGGCAGATCGCCAGGCCGAGCCCGGTGCCGCCGAAGCGGCGCGTGGTGGAGGCGTCGGCCTGCATGAACTTCTCGAACACGTGACCCAGCTGCTCGGCGGGGATGCCGATGCCGGTATCCGTCACCGAGAAGCGCAGCACCGGCCGCAGCGGATCGGGCGTGTCGCAGCTGACATCCACCAGGACATGGCCCTGGGCGGTGAACTTGACCGCGTTCGAGGCCAGGTTGGTCAGCAGCTGGCGCACCCGGCCCGTGTCGCCCACCACATGCCGCGGTACCCCGGCGGCGTAGCGCACCACCAGCTCCACGCCCTTGCCCGCCGCCGCCGGCATCAGGAGGTCGGCCACGTCCTCGACCATGCGGTGGAGGTCGAACGGCACCGGGTCGATGTGCAGCTTGCCCGCCTCGATCTTGGAGAAGTCCAGGATGTCGTTGATGATCGTCAGCAGCGATTCGGCCGAGCTCTGGATGGTCTCGGCGAAGTCCCGCTGCTCGGCCGACAGCTCGGTGTCCAGCAGCAGGCCGGTCATCCCGAGGACCCCGTTCATCGGGGTGCGGATCTCGTGGCTCATGCTGGCCAGGAACTCGGACTTGAGCTGGGCGCTCTGCAGCGCCTCCTGGCGGGCGCGCACCAGCTCGGTGATCACGTCGGTGACCATGATCACGCCGGCCATCTGCCCATCGGCGTGGCGCCAGGGCTCGATGGCCCAGCGCAGCCAGAGGCTGCTCCCGTCGGCGCGCTCGAAGCGGTCCTCGGCCGAGGCCAGCGACTCGCCGGCGAGGGCGCGGCGGTGCAGCGCCTTCCAGTGCTCGGGAATGTCCGGAAACACCTCGTAGTGAGAGCGCCCAGTCAGGTCGCTCCCTGCCAGGCCGTAGTCCTCCAGCCACTTGCGGCTGCACGCCAGGTAGCGCAGCTCGGTGTCGAGCAGCGCCATGGCGATCGGCGCATTGGCGATGCTCTGGCCCAGCAGGAAACGCTCCTGCTCGAGCAGCTCCCGCGCCTGACGGGCATCGGTGATGTCATGGCAGCTGCCCACGAAGCCGGCGAAGCTGCCGTCGGCGCGGCACCACGGCGAGCCATTCCCGCTCATCCAGCGGTACTCCCCGTCGTGCCGCCGCAGGCGGTACTCCACCGAGAATTGCTCCCGCCGGGCGAAGGCCGCATGGTACGCGCGGAGGGTGTGCTCCCGGTCCGCGGGGTGGACCAGCTCGACCCAGCCGAGGTTGAGGTCCTGGCTGGCGGGCCGGCCGGTGAAGCGCTCCCACCCGCGATTGAAATAGGTCGCCCCGGCATCGGTCCCGCTCATCCAGATGAGGACCGGCGCCTGGTCGGCCAGGCCCTGGAACAGCCCTTCGTCGCCCGGCGGCGCGGCCGCCTGGGTGGGGTGATCCGACAGGTCGGTGCAGGCCGCACAGTAGGCCGAGTCGGGCCCGGAGCCCATGGCGCTCACGAAGACCAGCGTGTCGCGTGGCGGCCCCTCCTTGAGGAGCATCCGGGCCTCATGGACCAGCGGCCGGGACGCCGGGCTGAGGCCGGGGAGCCGGGCCAGCAGCGCGATCCGGTCGGTCGGCGCAAGATTGGGGAGCCGGGTCCCGACCACCTCGGCGGCCGTCCATCCATAGGCCCGCTCCATGGCGGTGTTCCAGGTCAGGATGGTGCCGGTCGGGTCGAAGGTCATGAGGCCGACGGGCGCGGCCGCGACCAGCCGCTCGGCCGTGCCCTGCGCCCGTTGCCTGGCGGCATCCGCGGCACGGCGGGCAGTGATCTCCGTGGCGGACACGACGAACCCGCGGATCTGGCCGGTGGAATCGCGGCGGACGGTGCCGCGGCCCTCCACCCAGATCGTGCTTCCCTGGGGGTTCAGGCAGCGAAAGTCGCCCGCGTAGGAGCGCCCGGCCGCGATGGCCTCCTGCCACTCCCGGATGACCCGCTCCCGGTCCTCGGCATGAATGGCGCGCAGCCAGCCGTCGCCGAGGGCCTCCGCCGTGCCGAGACCGGTGACCCGACACCAGGTTTCGTTCACGAACGTACAGGCCCCGGTGGCGTCGGCCTCGAGGGCGATCACCGGCAGGTCGTTCAGCACCCGGTGCAGCGCCTGGAGGCGCGCCTGCTCCTCGGCCGGCAGGGTGGCCGACGGGGACATGGTTCGGTACGGGGTCATGGCCCTGTCATCGGCATCGGTCCGGTTCGACTCAAGCAGAATTCCGGGCTGAGCGGGCACCTGGGTGGAGTTTCCCGGAGCGGGGGCCGGCGGGTTGCCATGGCGCCTCCTTCTCATGATCGGCTCATTCGCGCCTTGACTTGAGTCTGGGTCAGCGGCGTAAGTCTCTGCTGGACAAGGTTTTGGCTGAAGCGGCTGAGCCGCTGCCTGGTCCTTCCAACCCCTGGCCCGGCTGCCCTGTCCAAGCCGGTGCATGTCATCACCTTCGACCGGAATGATCGCCCTGCGGACCTTCGACACCGCCGCCGCCGACACCGATGCCGTGGACGCGACCCTCGCGGCCAGCGGGGATGCCCACGCCTTCGAGCGGCTGTACCGCCGCCACGTCAACCGGGTGCACAGCCTGGTGCGACGGATGCTCGGGGAGGAGGCGGAGGAGGTGACTCAGGAGGTGCTGGTGCGCGCCTGGCAGAAGCTGGGCACCTTTCGGGGCGAGGCCAGCTTCGGCACCTGGCTCTACCGGCTGGCGGTGAACGTGACGCTCAATCACCGCACAGCGCGGGGCCGCCGGCGGGAGCGGTTCATCGAGCCACCCGATGGCGAGCTCGACGGACCCGCGCGGGTCTCGGCGGCTCAGGGACTGGATTTCGAGGCCGCCATCGCGGCGCTGCCGCCCGGGGCCAGGAAGATTTTCGTGCTGCACGATGTCGAGGGCTACCGGCATGAGGAGATCGCCGGCCTGCTGGGGATCACCGCGGGGACATCGAAGTCCCAGCTTCACTACGCACGCATGGCGCTCCGCAGGGCGCTGGGCTGAGGCCACCATGACGCACCCACCGGAACTGCAGTTTTCCGAGTACCTCGATGGCGCCCTGCCACCGGCGGCATCGGCGGCGCTCGAGGCGCACTGCGCGGACTGCGAGCCGTGCCGGTCGCTGCTGGCGGATCTCCGGCGGGTGCTGGCCCGCGCCCAGGCGCTCGAGGACCGGGCGCCGCGGGCCGATCTCTGGCCGGGCGTCGCCGCGGCCATCGGGGCGGCCCCGCGCGGTCGCCGGCGGGTGTCGTTCTCGCTGCCGCAACTCGCCGCCGCCGGCGTGGCCCTCATGCTGCTCTCGGGCGGTGCGGTGGCGGTGTGGCTTCGCGTCCCGTCGGGCGCGGCGCCGGCGACCGCCGCCGTCCCGGCCGCCCAGGCCAGTTCCGTCGCGGCCTCGCAGTCCACCCGCGGGTACGACGCCGCAATCCGGCGGCTCGAGCAGGAACTGGCGCGGAGCCGCGGCCGGCTCGACACCGTCACCATCCGGGTGGTGGAGCAGAAGCTCGCGCTCATTGACCGGGCCATCCTCGAGGCCGACCGGGCGCTTGCCACGGATTCCAGCAGCCCCTATCTCCGCCGCCACCTGGCGCGCACCCGGCAACAGAAACTGGACCTGCTCCGGCACGCGACCGCGATCAGCCTCCAGTAGAACCGAACAGAGGATCCCAATGCTGCACCTGATGCTGTTGCTGGCCCTGCCCCAGGGAACGGACACGACCGTCACGCTGCACTCGGCCACCGCGCTCGAGGTCAGCAGCTTCGAGGGAAGCATCTCGGTGACCGCCGGCGCCCGCGGCACCCTGCGGGTGCAGGCCGACCACGACGACGATGTGCGGGTCCGGATCGACCAGAGCGGCGGGCGGGTGCGGCTCTCGGCGTCGGCGCGGTATGGGCCCGCCGAGGTGACCTGGCGCCTGACCGTGCCGCCGGAGCTGGCGCTCGACCTGACGGCGCATGACGGCGACGTCACCGTCAGCGGCGCCCGGGGCCGGGTCGAGGTCTCCTCGGTGGACGGGAACGTGACGGTACGGGGAGGGAGCGGCCAGGTCTCCCTCCAGACGGTCGAGGGCGACGTGATCCTCGAAGATGCCAGCGGTACCATGCGGCTGAGTTCGGTGGACGGCGACGTGACCGTCCGCAACAGCCAGGGAAGCCTGGAGGTCACCACGGTGGATGGCCGGGTGCTGCTGGACGGCATCCGGTCCGACAACCTCAGGGCCAGCACCGTGGATGGGGACATCGACTTCGCCGGGGAAATCCGGGCCGGCGGGCGCTATGCCCTGACCTCCCACGACGGCAACGTGACCGTGACCACGCCGGCCCTCGACGCCGACGTCAGCGTGTCCACCTTCGACGGCGAGTTCCAGTCCGACTTCCCGGTCACCCTCTCGCGGGCCACCGACCGGCGCCGGATGAGCTTCACCCTCGGCGCGGGAGGCGCCCGGCTGGAGCTGGAGTCCTTCGACGGCATCATCAGCCTCCGCCGCGGCAGCCGGGTACCGGCGGGGCAGGGCAGGTAACATGTCGCAGCGGGTTCATCGGGACCATCAACCAGGGTATCGCACTGCCATGCGCAATTCACTCGTGCTGTCGCTGATCGTTCTCGCCGCCCAGCCGGCGGCCGCGCAGGACTTCCGGTGGAGCGGATCCCTCGCCGGCGGCAAGACCCTCGAGGTCCGCGGCATCAACGGGGCCATTCACGCCACCCCGGCCAGCGGCCGGGAGGCCCTGGTGACCGCCACCAAGCGGAGCCGCAAGTCGGATCCCGCCGAGGTGGAAATCAAGGTCGTGGAGCATGCGGGGGGCGTGACCATCTGCGCGGTCTATCCCGCCCGGCGGCCTGGCCGGGCCAATGAGTGCCAGCCCGGCGGCGAGGGCCGCAATGAGAGCCGGGACAACGACGTCGAGGTCGAATTCGAGGTGCGGGTGCCCGCGGGGGTGACTTTCGAGGGGACCACGGTCAACGGCGACGTGCGGGCCGACAACCTGCCTGGGGACGCCTACCTCGCCACCGTCAACGGCGACGTGGATGTCAGCGCTGCCGGCACCGCCCGGGGCACCACCGTCAATGGCTCGATTGACGCGCGGCTCGGCCGGGGCGACTGGAAAGGGAACCTCAAGTTCTCCACGGTCAACGGCGGCATCACCGTGACCCTGCCCTCGGGGACCGGCACCGACATCGAGGCGGCCACCGTCAACGGCAGCATTGAGAGTGACTTTCCCATCACCGTCCAGGGGCGGGTCAACCCGCGCAGCATGCGGGGCCGGATCGGGGCGGGCGGGCGGTCGCTGGACCTCAACACCGTCAACGGCAGCATCCGCCTTCGCGAAGGTGCCTAACGGGCAGACCGGCGCCGCCAGAACCCGTACACCGGAACACCCGCCCCCAGGATGCCCACCCCGAGGAGGGCGTTGAGCGGGTTGGAGGTGACCGACCCGGCCACCACATATCCGGACGCCAGGATGAACAGGACCGGGGTGACCGGCCACCAGGGCACGCGGAACGCGCCCGGGGGGTCGGTCCTCCCCGCGGCGCCATCCCGCCGCCGGATCACCATCAGGGCCACGACCGCCAGCCCGAAGAAGATCCAGTCACAGAACACCACATAATCCAGCAGCTGCCCGTAGGTGCCGGTGAGCAGCAGGACCACCGCCCAGCCGCCCTGCGCCAGGATGGCCCGCGCGGGCGTGCGGTACCGGGGGTGGATGGCGGCCAGGCCGGGGAAGAACAACCCGTCGGCGGCCACCGTCTGGTAGACCCGGGGCGAGACCATGATCACCAGGTTGAGGAAGCCGAAGGTGGACGCCGCGATGCCCAGGGCGATGAGTGTCCCGCCCGCCGGTCCCAGCCGGCGGTGCAGCACGTCCGCCGCCGGTGCCAGGCTTGCGGCCAGACCGGCGTGTCCCAGGGTCCGGAGGTAGGCCACGTTCGCCAGCAGGTAGACCAGCACCACGATCCCGACCCCGAGGACCAGCGCCCGGGGGAGATTCCGCTCCGGCTCCACCAGCTCCTCGGCGATGAAATTGGTCTGCTGCCAGCCGCCGTACGCGAAGAGCACCGGTACCAGGGCGGCCGCTACGGCGAGGGGCAGTGAACCGGCGGACGGTTCCCCCGCCGGGAGAGGCACCGGTACCGCTCCCGGGGCGCCACCGTTCCAGAAGATCCCGGCGACGATCAGCAGCCCCAGCGCCGTCAGCTTGAGCACGGTGAAGACGTTGGTGGTGATCGCGGCCGGCTTCACCCCCACGTAGTTGACCCCGGTGAGCAGCACGATGGCAAGCACCGCGAGCGGCTTGGTCCACGAGGGATCCAGGCCGGCCAGCGGCACCGCATAGCTCGCGAAGGTGAAAGCCACCGCCGCAATGGCGCCGGTGGCCACCACCAGCAGGAGGGCCCAGCCGTAGAGAAAGGCCGGCAGCGGCCCCAGCGCCTCCCGCAGGTACACGTAGCTCCCGCCCGCCCGCGGCCGCCGCTGGCCCAGCTCGCCGAAGCAGAAGGCGCCGATCAGCGCAACGGCGCCGCCCAGCACCCAGACCCCAAGCGTGGCCCCGGCGCTCCCCACCCGCTGGGCCACGATGGCCGGATTCATGAAGATGCCCGAGCCGATGATGCCGCCGACGACGGCCATCGTGCCGGAGAAGAGACCCAGTGAGCGGCGGTACCCGATGGGCGCAGTCATCTGCGGAACGTACCGCCGAACGGGCCGTGGGCAACCACGCGGCCGGCCCGAACGAGGCGCGGGGGGACCTAGGCGGGCGAGGGGATGCCCACGACCGACGGACGCCGCAGGAGGCGGCGGATCCGGGCGGAGACCTCACGCGGCGAGAACGGCTTGGTCACGTACTCGTCCGCCCCCAGCTCGAAGGCCTTCACGATGAACTCCTCGTCCCCGCGGGCCGTCAGCATCATCACCGGGACGTGCTGCAGGGCGGGATGCGCCCGGAGCGCCGCCAGGAAGCCGAGGCCGTCGAGCTCGGGCATTTCGATGTCGCTGATGACCAGGGCGGCCCCGCTGCCGGGGGCGGCTTCCAGGGCCAGGTGCCCGTTGGGATAGGCCTGAACCTCGAACCCCTCCTGCTGCAGGTGCCGGCTCAGGATGCGGACCATGTCCGGGTCGTCCTCGGCCAGCAGGATCCGCTGCGACGGCGCGGCCAGGGCGGTGTCGCTGCTCACCACCCGGTTCTGGCCGGTGACCTTGGCGGTGTAGAGCAGCCGGTCGGCCCGGGTGAGCCCGTCCTCGAATTCCTCCCCGGGCGTGACATCCGCCACCCCGGCGGAGAAGGTGACGGCGAGCGGCTTGCCGTCCCCCCCGGTGAGTTCCAGGCGGCGGAGCATCTCGAGGGCCTGGGCCACGGTCATGGCGGCCTCGACCGCGCCCTGCCCGGTGTAGAGGGCGATGAACTGGGCCCCGTCCCAGCGGGCCACGGTCGCGGCGGGCCGGAGCGCCAGGGCGAGCCGCCCGCCGATGCGCCTCAGCAGCGACTCCGCGAACACCCGGCCCCAGCGCTCCTCGAAATACCGGAAGTGGTCGAGGTCAATCACCGCGAGGGCCATGCTGGTGGCCGGCGGGGTGGTCCCCAGCAGGTGGGAGACGCATTCCAGGAAGGCGGCCCGGTTGGGCAAGCCCGTCACCGGGTCGCGGCGGCACATCTGGGTCAGCCGGGCCTGCCGCTCCAGCTGGCTGGCCACCGCCACCGCGAAGCTCTCGGGCTCGATCGGCTTCTCGAAGTAGGCGTCGGCGCCCAGGGCAAAGCACTCCGCCTTGACCTCGCCACCGAGGCGGGCGGTCACCACCAGCACCGGCAGGGCGGCGGTGCGCGGGCTGGAGCGCAACTCCAGCAGCAGGTTGCGGCCGTCGCTGTCGGGGAGGATCAGGTCGAGGATCAGCAGGCTGGGGGTCTCCCGGGCGATCGCGGCCCGCGCCTCCTCGGCGCTCTCCGCCACCACCACCCGGCGCTCCTCCGTGCCGATCGCCGCCTGCAGGATCCGTGAGAACTCCGGGTCATCCTCCACAATGAGGATCAGGTCTCCCTCAGGCGGAGCCAGCCGGTCGGCCCGGCGCAGCAGCGCGATCAGGGCGCCGGTCGCGGCGGTGAGCTGGGATCCCTCAGCATCGAGCACGGCGGTCGCGGCGGCCAGCATCTCCGGCCGGCCCTCGATGGCACCGTTCTCGACCACCGCGCGGGCGATCCGGTGGACGGAGTCGGCCGCGGCACCGGCCCGGCTGGGGTCGCTCAACGGCCGGGCCGCGCTCTCGAGCGCACGCCGGAGCGCCCCCACCAGAGGGCGCGGGACGGCGGGCTGGCTGGGGAACCCGGAGCCGGGGGGAGGGAAGGAGGTCATGATGCCCATAGTATCGGACGGAGGGGGAGGAGGATTGAGGGGGCGTTGATACTGGTGTAGATTGATTTTCGCCGACGATTATGCGGCGTCATGCTAGCCGATCCGAAGAATCGTCTCAGTATGGAAGGGTTTGCCGATGCTCGACCACACCGACCTGACCATCCTCTCCTGCCTCCAGGCCAACGCCCGCACCACCAACGCTGACATCGCCCGCCAGCTGGGCATGGCCCCGTCGGCCATCCTGGATCGCATCCGCAAGCTGGAGCAGAAGGGCGTCATCCAGGGCTACACCACCCGGATTGACGCCGGGGCCATCGGCCTGGGACTCACCGCGTTCATCCTGGTACGCACCGAGGAGCGGGTCGGCTCCGGCGCGATCGGGGAGTCGCTCGCTGCCATACCCGAAGTGCTGGACGTCCACCATGTGGCCGGGGAGGACTGTTACCTCGTGAAGGTCCGGGTCCGCGACACCGCCGGGCTGAGCCTGCTGCTCCGGGACCGGTTTGGCCGGCTCAAGGGAGTGCGCAACACCCGAAGCACCATCGTCCTGGCCACGGTCAAGGAAGGTGGCAACCTGCCGATCCCGTCCAGCGGGGTGCCGGATGGCGCCTGAGCCGGCGGCGCGTCCCAAGGGCAGGCTGGTGGCCGCCTTCGCGGCCATCTACCTGATCTGGGGCTCGACCTATCTCGCCATCGCCTTTGCGATCGAGACCCTCCCGCCGTTCCTCATGGCGGGTGGCCGCTTTCTCATCGCCGGCGGGGCCCTCTACGCCTGGGCGCGGTGGCAAGGGGATCCCCGGCCCCGGCCGGCCCAGTGGGGGTGGGCCTTCTTCCTGGGTGGCCTCTTCTTCCTGATTGGCAACGGCGCTGTGGTCTGGGTGGAACAGGAACTCCCGTCCGGCCTCACCGCCCTGGTGATCGCGCTGGTCTCGGTGTGGACCGTCCTGCTTGAATGGGCGCGCCCCGGCGGGCTCCGGCCGACCGGCATGGTGCTGGCCGGGGTGGTTCTGGGCTTCGCCGGGGTGGCTCTGCTGGTCCTGCCCGGAGGCAATGGCGGGGTGGCGGCAACGGGACGCGTGCTGCTGCTCTGCTTCTCCACCTTCGCTTGGGCGCTCGCCTCGGTGCTGAGCCGCACCGCCGACCTGCCCTCGAGCACTCCGATGGTCTCCGGCATGGAGATGCTGGCGGGCGGGGTGTTGCTCTCCCTGGTCAGCGCCGGCCTTGGCGAGTGGGGCCAGTTCGATCCGGGGCAGGTGGACCGGAAGTCGTTTCTGGCCTTTGCATACCTGGTGATCTTCGGGTCGCTGGTCACCTTCACCGCCTTTGCGTGGCTCCTCAAGGTGACTTCTCCCAACAAGGTGGCCACGGCCGGCTACGTGAACCCCATGGTGGCGGTGCTGCTGGGCTGGGGGTTCGGCGGGGAGGTCATCAACGGCCGGATCGTCCTGGCCTCGCTGGTCATCATCAGTTCGGTGGTTCTCATCATCACGGGGAAAGAGCTGGCTTTCGCCCGGCTGGGGCCCGCGGTCCGCCTGGCCAGCCGGGCGCTGCCCGTCTGGCGTCGCCGGCGCGAGCCGGGATGAGGCCGGGGCCGGCCCGCCGCTGAGTTGACGCCCCTACCCGGGGCGTCTATGGTAGATGCATGAATATTCATCGCGCCACCCTCCCGACCCGGGCCGGCAACTGCCGGTGGAACGACTCCCGCTAGGCCGGGGCGCGTCGCGCGCGGCAGGACCAGTACCTGCGCGGCCCGCCCCGGAATGGAGCGGGCCGATTCTCTTTCTGTTCGCCTGAGGCTTCATGGACCTGCCGACAACCCTCCGGCCAGCCCTCGCGCCGTCCGCCGGGGAGACCCTGCTGGAACTGGATACCCTCTTTGCCGTGAGCGAAGCGCTGGCCGGGAACGAGCGCCTGGACCAGGGGCTGGCCCGGGCGATGCAGCTGCTCCGCCGCTATCCCGGCGCCCGCCGGGGCGCGCTGACCCTGCTGGATGAGGCGGAGGGCGAACTCTACGTGGAGGCGGCGCTCGACCTCTCCCCGGCCGGCCGGCTGGCCCGCTACCGGATGGGAGAGGGGATCACCGGCGAGGTGGTGGCCACCGGCCGCCCGATCGTGGTCCCCGACATCGAGCAGGAACCCCGGTTCCTCCACCGGACCGGCCGCCGGGAGCCGCAGGACGGGGAGACCCTGAGCTTCATCTGTGTCCCCGTGATGCTGGACCACCAGCCGGTCGGGGCGCTTTCGGTGGACATCCCGCTGGTGCCGGGCGCCGACCAGGCGCACCTGCTCAAGTTCCTCCACGTGGTCAGCGCCCTGATCGCGCTCCGGCTCAAGACCCAGCGGCCGCTGGAGGAGGAGAACCGCCAGCTCCGCCGGGAACTGCGCGAGCGCTATGACTTCTCCCACCTGCTGGGCACCAGCCGGCCGATGCAGGAGGTGATGGCCCAGGTGGCCCAGGTGTCGGCGACGGCCACCACGGTGCTGATCCGGGGCGAGTCGGGCACGGGCAAGGAACTCATCGCCCACGCCATCCACCACAACAGCCCCCGGGCGGCCGGTCCCTTCATCAAGGTGAGCTGCGCGGCGCTGCCCGAGACCCTGATGGAGTCGGAGCTGTTCGGCCACGAGCGGGGCGCCTTCACCGGCGCCCTGGCCCGGAAGCTGGGGCGCTTCGAGCTGGCCCACGGCGGGACGCTGTTCCTGGATGAGGTGGGCGAACTCAGCCCCGCCACCCAGGTGAAGCTCCTGCGGGTGCTGCAGGAGCGGGAGTTCGAGCGGGTGGGGGGCCAGCAGCCGATCCGGGTGGACGTCCGGGTGATCGCCGCGACCAACCGCGACCTCGAGCTGGCCATCCAGGAGCGGGCCTTCCGGGAGGATCTCTACTACCGGCTGAACGTCTTTCCCCTCTTCCTGCCGCCGCTCCGGGAGCGGAAAACCGACATCCTGCTCCTGGCCGACCACTTCATCGAGAAGTACGCCAAGGCGCACGGCAAGGCGATCGGGCGGCTGACCACGCCGGCCATTGACATGCTGATGCGCTACCACTGGCCCGGCAACGTCCGGGAACTGGAGAACGTGATCGAGCGGGCCGTGGTGGTGAGCGACGGGCGGTCCATTCACGGCCGGCACCTGCCCCCGACCCTCCAGACCCCAGAGGGGGCCGGCGCGCCTGCCGGCTCGCTCCGCTCGGCGGTGGCCCGGCTGGAGGCGGACCTCCTGGCCGATGCCCTGAAGGCCAGCCGGGGGTCGGTTGCCGAGGCCAGCCGCCTGCTCGCGACCACGGAGCGGATCGTCCGGTACAAGCTCCGCAAGTACGGCCTGAACCCCTCCCACTTCGCCTGACGAAGATGTCCCCGGTGGTCCCGGCAGCGACACGACTGTCGGGCCATCCGTCACAGGCACGGCCCGCCGTATCCCGCTAACCGCCGATCCCACCAGCGCTTCCGTTCTGTTACCGAGTCCCGGTATTCGCGGCATGACACTTGTCTTAGGGGGTGGTGTCATCAGCCGGAGGTTCCGAATGCGCCGTAGTGTTGCCGTCATCGCCCTGCTCCAGGTCCTGGCCGCGTCTTCCCTCGTGTCGCAGGCCCGGACGGTGGAGCCCTATTCCCTGGCCCTCGGGGCGGAGGCCAGGCAGCCCCGAATTCGTCCCGCTCCGCTCAAGGAGTCCTACCGGATCAAGCTGGCCAGCGACTGGCCCCAGCTGTCCCTGGCCGGGACCGCCTGCCTCAACGGCGGGGGCGAGGTGATCACGGGCACCCTCCGCCGCACGGCCTCCGGGTACGAAGGCCGACTCGACCGCCAGACCAATCTCCAGTTCTGCGGCGCCCATGGCAGCCTCTCGCCGGCGCCCTGCTCCCTGACCCTCACCAGCCGCGGCCCGGTGTACGCCCGGGGCGAGGTCGTGCTGGATGGTGAGGCCCCGACCCTGCACCTGCGGTGGGGGGCCGATGGCGGCGGCCGGACCAGCATCAAGGTGCAGGGCGACTGCGCCCCGGTGTTCCAGCAGTCGCTGGAGAACCTCTACCTCAGTGCCACCCGGGCACTGGAGATCCCGCTGCCGGCCGCCGGTGACCTCGGCATCCCCGTCCGGCTGGAGGACTTCGGCTGGATCGTGGCGGTCTGGTGAGCCGCCGCCTCGGCCTCTGGGCCCGTACCCAGGGCACTTCCGCGCGCGGGTGCAAGCGCCGGCACCGGCGTGCTGGCGCTCACCTGCCGCGGTCGCCCCGGGTCTGGTGGCCGGTGCGCCGGGGCTGAACGCGGGAGGACAGGACCGGCCACCAGCGATTCTCCCGGCGCGCGCGCGCGCGACTCGTCCCGCTTGACCGCATACACGACTCCTACAACATTGGGGCGTCCAGTCCTCTCCGGCCCCTCCAGGAGTCGTTCTCCCCATGTGGCTCTCGCCCCGGGTCCTCGCGGCGGTCACGCTGTTCGTGGCCGCGGCCGAACCGCCGTCCACGCTCACGGTCCTGTCTTCCTCGCCCAGTGGCGAAGCTCCCCTCACGGCGGCGGTCCAGGTCATCTTCGACCGGCCGGTGGCGGGGTCGCTGGACCGAAGCGTGGACCCGGCCGCGATCTTCCGCATCGAGCCGGCGGTGGCCGGACGGGCCGAGTGGCGCGACCCGGTCACCCTGCGCTTCCTGCCCGCGGCACCGCTCACGCCCGGCGCCAGTTACGTGGTCACCATCGCCAACAGCTTCGCCGCCATGGATGGCTCCCGGATGGCGGAGCCGTACCGGTACCAGTTCACGGTGCTGGGCCCCAGCCTCCTGGCCGGTCTCCCGGTCAGCGCGGAGGAGCAGCCGCAGTTCCTGCGGCCGGACGCGATGTTCGAGGTGGTCTACAGCGCGCCGCTCGAGCCGTCCGCGCTGCCCGGGCTTGGCTATCTGGAATTCGGGTCGGCCTGCCGGGAGCCCGGGGTGGTGCGGCTGCGGGTCACCGGGCAGCGTGCCATCACGGAGCAGGATCCGTGGCAGTATCGGCAGGCGGGGGGATGGGAGCGTGACCGGACCGCCGATCCCCTCCGCCGGGTGGTGGCGCTGTCGCCGGAAAAGCCGCTGCCGCGCGGCTGTGCCGGGGAGCTGGTCCTGCCCTCCTCGGTGGATCCCGAGCGCACCCGGCCGTACGCCCGCTGGGCCTTCCGGACCTACGGCGAGTTCCGCCTGTCCCACGCCACCTGCGCCTCGGGGGCGGCGTGCCCCACCGGCGGCGTGCAGGTCACGTTCTCGACCCCGGTCAAGGGCGCCGAGGTCGAGCGGGCCATCCGGCTGCTGCCGGCGGTGCCTTTCGCGGTCTCCGACACCTCGGATGAATCCGCCGCCTGGTACCTCGAGACCACCCTGACGCCCCACACCGGCTACGCGGTGGTCGCCGACAGTTCGCTGCGGGACGTCTTTGGCCAGCGCCTGACCGGCAACCCCGCGGCGGGGTTCCGTACCACCGGATTCGCGCCGCTGGTGGAGCACGAGTACGGCCGCATGACGGTGGAGCGGGCGGGGTTCCGCACCCTGGCCGTCAAGTACGTCAATGTGGATACCCTGGTGACGATGGTGGCGCCGGTGCCCGAGGCGCTCATTCCGGCCATCCTCAAGTACAACCGGTGGAACCGCGACGACAGCGCGCTCGCGGTGGTGCTGCGTGGCGGCGTGACCCGGCGGCTGCCGGTCCGCGGGCCGAAGGACAAGGTCCGGATCTACGGAGTGCCGCTTCCCGCGTACACCGCCAACCGCCCCAACACGCCGCTGCTCCAGGTGGTCCGGGTCACCAGCCCGTCCCTGCCGGCCGAGTGGCAGGAGCACCAGCCCTATGCCATCGTCCAGGTCACCGACCTGGCCGTGCACGCGCGGATCGGGTACGGCGGCGGGGTGGTGTGGGTGACCGGCGTGAGCGACGGCAAGCCTCGGGCCGGCGCCCTGGTGGCGCTCCACGATCCCAACGGCAAGCGCCGGGCAACCGCCCGCACCGGCAGCGACGGCCTGGCCGTCTTCGGTGCGCTCACCACCGACAGCGCCGTGGTGGGTGGCGACACCTTCGAGGGATACGTCATCGCGACCCTCGCCGGGGACCGCGCCCTGACCAGCATCAGCACCTGGGACCCCGACCTGAGCCCCTGGCGGTTCAACGTCCGTTCCGGCTGGGGCGCCGAGCGATGGCCTGCGGCGGCCGCGGTGTTCACCGAGCGCGGCATCTACCGTCCCGGTGAGACGGTCCAGGCCAAGGCGATCGTCCGGAGCGGACTGCTCGGCCAGCTCCAAGTGCCCGCCCGCGGCGACAGCCTGCGGTGGGTCTTCGACGATCGCGACGGGGGCAATCTCCTCCGCGTGACCACGGCCCTGACCGCCTTCGGGACCTCCACCCAGTCGCTGACCCTGCGCGACGGCCTGCCGCTCGGCACCTACCTGGTGCGGGTCCAGCAGCGCCGCGCCGGCGAATGGCTCGACCTGGCCTCGGCCACCTATCGCGTGGCCGAGTACCGGCCGCCGGAGTTCCTGGTGGACGCCAGCGTGGACAGCGGGGCGCGCTACCCTGGCGACACCGCCGTGACCCAGTTCGAGGCCCGCTACCTGTTCGGGGCCCCCATGGCCAGGGCCGTCATGACGTGGTCGGCCCACCAGACCCCGGTGAGCCCATGGGAGATCAGCATCCCCGGCAGCGAGGGCTACTACCTCGGTGAGGGGGTCAACTGGTGGGAGGAAGGTTCCGGTGGCGGTGGGGAATGGCAGTCCCTGGGCAGCGGTGAGGATACCCTCGATGCCCGGGGCCGCGTGGTGATCCGCGTGACGCTGGCCGACCCCGGCAAGGGGCGCCCGGCGCGGGCCATCATTGAGGGCGCGGTCAGCGACGTCAACCGCCAGGTCGTGGGCGCCCGGGCCACCCTGGTCATGCACCCTGCTTCCTTCTATATAGGCGCCAAGCCCGTGGGCGATGCCTACTTCTGGACCGCCGGGACGCCCCAGCGGGTCGAGGTGGTGGCGTTGCGGCCGGATGGCCGACGCGTGGCCGGGGCCCGGATCGCCGGGACAGTGGTGCGACGGGAGTGGCACCGGGTTCACCGGACGCGTGCCGGCTACAGTGAAGTCTACGGCGAGTGGGTTTCCGACACTGTCGCACGCTGCAGCATCACCACCGGCCCGGGCGGGGCGGGGGAGTGCCGCTTCACCCCGCCGGCCGGGGGGAGTTACGTCGTCGGGTTCACGGCGGCCGACGAAAAGGGCCGGCCCGTCGCGACCTCCTTCTACCGCTGGGCCACCGGGAAGGACTGGGTGCCGTGGAACGACGAGACCCAGTTCAAGATGGACCTCATCGCGGACCGGCAGCGCTACAGTGTCGGGGACACGGCCACGGTGCTGTTCGCCTCGCCGTTCACCGACGCGGAGGCCTGGGTGACGGTCGAGCGGGAGGGCCTCATCGAACAGCGGCGCCTGAAGCTCACCGCCGGGTCCACCACGCTCAAGTTCCCGGTGACCGAAGCCTGGACCCCGAACGCCTTCGTCTCGGTCATCGTTGCCCGGGGGCGGAGCGCCCCGCCGGGGCCGCTGGACGATCCCGGCCGCCCGACGCTCCGGGTGGGGTACGTGGACCTGCGGGTGACCCCCGAGGTGAAGCGGCTGGCCGTCAAGGTGGAGCCGCTCAAGCCGGAGTACCGCCCCGGTGACACGGCGCGCGTCCGGCTGGCTGTGGTGGACGGCGCCGGCCGGGGACAGCGGAGCGAGGTCACCCTGTGGGCCGTGGACGAAGGGGTCCTCGCGCTGACCGGCTACGCCACACCCGATCCGATCGACCTGTTGTACGCCCCCCGGGGGCTGGGCCTCAGGCTGGCGAGCAACCTCACCACCGTGGCGCCCCAGGTGCCCGAGGGGGAGAAGGGGAACCGCAACCCCGGCGGCGGCGGCGGGCAGGGGGAGGGAGACCTGCTCCGATCCCGCTTCCGGACCACCGCCTTCTTCCTGGCCAGCGTGGTGACCGATTCCGCCGGCCGGGCCGTCGCCGCGGCCAAGCTGCCTGACAACCTCACCACGTTCCGCGTGATGGCCGTGGCGGTGACGGCGGGCGACCGTTACGGCAGTGGAGACGCCAAGCTCCTGGTCACCCGGCCGCTGCTGGCCCGGCCCGCCCTGCCGCGATTCGTGCGCGAGAGCGACCGGTTCGAGGCCGGGGTGGTCGTCAACCAGCGGGCCGGCGGCACCCCCACGGTCAGCGTGAGTGCCGCCGCGCGTGGCGCCCGCCTGGTGGGAGATTCGTCGCGGGTGGTAACCCTCGAGGCGGGCAGGGGGCGGGAGGTCCGGTTCGGCTTCCAGCAGCCCGGCACTGGGCCGCTCGGCGCCGACAGCGCCACCTTCCGCTTCGGGGTGCGGGGAGCCGGAGACGCGGACCTGGTGGAGCAGCGGGTGGCCGTGCTGCCGGCCTTCCGTCCGCGGGCCTGGACCATCACCGGCGTGCTGGCCGATACGGCCTCGGTGCTGTTCCGGCTGCCGGAGGGGATCGATCCCGAGCGCTCCCGTCTGGAGCTGTCGCTGGGCACGAGCCCGCTGGGGCTGATCAAGGGCTTCGCGGCCGAGATGCGGGTGTATTCCTATTACTGCACGGAGCAGGTGTCGAGCACGGTGCGGCCCATCATCGCCCTGTACCGCGCCCAGCGCACCCTCCGAGGCGTCACCCTGCTCAAGGGAGACCCCAGGCGGGAGATCCAATCCGCGGTGGCGCTGCTGGTGCGCCGGCAGCGGCCGGATGGCGGGATCGGTTACTGGAACAGCGACAACTGGACCACCCCCTGGCTGAGCGCCGAAGCTGGGCACACGCTGCTGGAGGCCCGGGCGGCCGGGGTCGCCGTGAGTGACTCGGTCCTGGGCCGCCTGGCCGAGTATCTCCGGGTCCAGTTGCGCCAGCCGGCGCCGATCCGGGCGCCCGTGCTGGGCTGGTACGATGTGGTCCAGGCCCGGCTCGGGGATCAGGTGGCCGCGGCCGACTATCTCAGCCGGCTCGGCAAGCCCGAGATCGCCGCGGAGAATGAACTGCTCCGGAACGCGGCCCAGCTCGCCTGGGAGGACCGGCTCAGGCTGGCGGAAGTGCTGGCCCGTCGGAAGGCGTCCCGGGCCGCGAGAACCCTGCTCGAGCCGGCCTGGGCCTCGGTCCGGGTCGAGGGCCGGCGCGCGGTGGTGCCGGAGGAGGCCTACCGGCACCGCGTGCACTTCTTCTCCCGGGTGCGCCCCACTGCGCGGCTGCTGACCGCAACTCTGGCGGTAGATAGCGCCCACCCGCTGCTCGGCCCGCTGGTCGAGACGGTGGCCCAGCAGGCCCGCGCCGGGGTGCTGGATCCCTGGAACACCCAGGACTACGCCGCGGCCGTCGGCGCGCTCGCCGCCTTTGATGCCAGGCTGCGGACCGGCGGGCCGCGCGGATTCTCGGTGCGGCAGGGCACCAGCGTCCTGCTATCCGCGGCGGCAGGTTCCGCCACCGGCCCATCACTGACCCTCCGCGACTCAGCCGTGGCGCTGACCGGCCTGCTTGGGCCGGCTCAGGGCGGGGAGCGAGTGCTGGCGCTGGCCCTGAGCGGGACCGGCCCGGGCGCCCCGCTCTACTACTACCTCACGGTACGCGAGGTGCCGAGGGAACGCCCGGTTCGCCCAGCGATCGAGGGAATCCAGCTGGAGCGCTGGTACGAGCGCTATGATCGCGCCGAACCGCTGACCAGCGTTGCTGAGGGGGACCTGGTCCGCGTTCGCCTGCGGATCACGGTTCCTTCCGACCGGCAGTTCGTGGTGGTGGACGACGCGCTGCCTGCCGGTCTCGAAGCCGTGGACCTCAGCCTCCGGACCGCGAGCGCGCTGCCCGGTCCGGGACAGGCGGAGCGGATGACCTTCCTCGAACCCGACGAAGTGGAGGAAGAAGGAGCCGAAGGTGCACCGGCCGGGGCGGAGTGGTACTACGGCAGCTGGGACGCCGGCTGGTGGTCGCCATTCGACCACAAGGAAATCCGGGCCGACCGGGTGGTCTACTTCGCGACGGTCCTCTGGAAGGGCACCTACACCATGACCTACGTCGCCCGGGCCACGACGCCCGGAACGTTCGTCCGTCCACCCGCCCATGCCGAGGAGATGTACAACCCCGCGGTCCATGGCCGAAGCGACGGCGGTGTCTTCACCGTGACGCCGAAGTAAGACGGGAACAAGCGATGCGCCTGATTCGGCTGGGGATGGCGGGACTTGGGGCGCTCGGCGTGGCCGCCGGAGCGTGGGTGGCCATGCCCGTCCCGGCCGAGCTGCTGGCCCGTGACGCCGCCCAGAGCCTGCTCATCCAGAGCCGCGATGGCCAGCTCCTGCGGGGTACCCGGGCCGAGGACGGGTCGCTGGCCGCCTGGGTGCCACTGCAGGAGATGGATCCCGACCTCGCCCGTGCGTTCGTGGCGGTGGAGGACCGGCGATTCCACGAGCATCATGGCGTTGATCCGCGTGCGGTGGCGCGCGCCCTGCGCGACAATATCCTCCACCGTCGCGTGGTGTCGGGTGCGTCCACTATCACCATGCAGCTGGCCCGGCTGCTCCGGCCCCTGGGCCGGGGGCCGGTGGACAAGGTGGTGCAGGCCCTGTGGGCGCTCCGGCTTGAGGCCCACCTCGGCAAGCCGGAGATTCTCGAGCAGTACCTCAACCGGGTGCCGCTGGGCCAGGGTGCCGTGGGTGTGGCCGCGGCCACCCGGCTCTATTTCGGGCGCGCGGCCAGCGAGGTGAGCCTGGGACAGGCGGCGCTGCTCGCCGCCCTGGCGCGATCGCCGTCGGGCCACAACCCCCTGGTGTCGCCGGGACGGGCTTTTCAGCGCCGGGAGATCGGGCTCGCCGCGCTGGTCCGGGAGGGCTATGCCGGTGCGGAGGAGGCCCGCCGGGCGCGAGCCGAGCCGCTGCTGGTGGCCGCCGGCCACCGGCCCTTCCTCGCGCCCCACTTCACCAGCCGGCTCCTCTCCGACGCCGAGGCGGCACACCTCCCGATCCGCGGCACCTGGCGCACCTCGCTCGACCTTCCGCTGCAGGAGCAGCTCGAGGCCGAGGTGCGGCACACCGTGGCCACGCTGGGTGACCGGGGCGCCGAGCACGCGGCGGCGGTGGTGCTGGACAACCGGAGCGGGGAAATCCTCGCCTGGGTGGGTTCCCCCGACTTCTGGGCCGACACCGCGGGCCAGGTGGACATGGTCACGGGAGCCCGCCAGCCCGGGTCGGCGCTCAAGCCGTTCCTGTACGCGCTGGCCCTGGACCGGGGCGCCACGGCCGCGACCGTCCTCGCGGACATCGCGGTGACCTACCAGACGGCCGGCGGGCCGTATCACCCCCGCAACTACGACCGCCGCTATCACGGCCCGGTCCGGGTGCGGGAGGCGCTCGCCAGTTCCTTCAACGTCCCGGCCGTCGGGCTCGCCGACCGGATTGGCGTGGGGTCGCTGCTGCACGGCCTGCGGCAGGCGGGCTTCGTGTCCCTTCACCGGAGCCCCGAGTTCTACGGGCTCGGCCTGGCGCTGGGCAACGGCGACGTCTCGCTCCTGGAGCTGGCCAACGGCTATCGGGCCCTGGCCAACGGAGGCCGGTGGTCCGCGGTGCGGTGGCGTGCGGGAGAGGCGGCGGGGGAGAGCCGTCGCGTCGTCTCGGAGCGGGCGGCCTTCCTCACCCTGGACATCCTCGCCGACGCCGAGGCACGGGCGCCCGGCTTCGGGCTCCGCACGCCGTTCGACTGGCCGTTCCGGGTGGCGGTGAAGACCGGGACCAGCCGGCACTTTACCGACAACTGGGCCATCGCCACCACGGCCGGGTTCACGGTGGCGGTGTGGGTCGGGAACTTCAACGGCCGCCCCATGGATGGCGTCAGTGGGATCACCGGCGCGGGCCCCCTGCTGCACCGCGCCGTGCTGGTCACCGCCCGCCGGGTTCCGCCCGGCGAACTGCCCCGCCCGGACGCGGTTGGCATGTCGCGGCGTCTGGTCTGCCGGGTCTCGGGCCTCGAGCCTGGGGCGTTCTGTCCCACCATCGCAGAGTACTTCGCCCCGGGCACGGGCCCTACCCACCACTGCGACTGGCACACGGAGGCCGGTCTCTCCCTCCCCATGGAGTTCGCCGAGTGGGCGGTCTCGACCCAGCCGGCCGGACCCGCCCCCCTGCCTCGGCCCGCGCGCCAGCTGCCACCGCCCGGCTCCGCCACCCGGTTCACGATCACTTCCCCCGCCGACGGGGACCACTACCAGATCCCGCCCGGCGTGGAGGCGCGCTACGCCACGATCGCGCTCCGCGCGGCGGGCACCCCGCGCCCGGTGCGGTGGTACGTCAACGACGTGCCGGTTGGCGGCGCGCGCTGGCCGCTGGCCTCCGGCCGGCACCGGATCCGCGCCACCAGCGGGTCGCTGAGCGACGAGGTGACCATCACGGTGGAGTAGGCGGGGCCACCCGGGTGATGGACGGTCCCCACGCCTGCGGCGCCCGCCCTACAGCCCTTGCGCCGTGGTATGCATAATGCATATTTATGGCCCCTATGCCTACCATCGTCCTCGCCTTCTCCGGCGGCCTCGACACCTCCTACTGCGTGCCCCGGCTGGCCGAGCTGGGCTGGCAGGTCCAGACCGCCTACGTGAACACCGGCGGGGCGACTCCCGGGGACATCGCCGCGGTGGAACGCCAGGCCCGGGCGGTGGGCGCCGTGGCGCACCACACCGTGGACGCCCGCTCGGCGGTCTTCGACCGGTTCGTCCGGTATCTCATCCAGGGCAACGTCCTGCGCGGCGAGGTCTACCCGCTCTCGGTGGCCGCCGAGCGAACCCAGCAGGCGCTTTCGGTGGTCCAGGTGGCCCGGGCGGCCGGCGCCACGGCGGTGGCCCA
>CAZCVG010000020.1:0-28301 GCA_964501735.1 uncultured Gemmatimonadaceae bacterium
GCCCGAGAGGGTGCCCGCCAGCTGCAGCCGGCGCTCGGTGAAGCCCAGCTCCGCCACGAGTTCCTCCACCCGCGCCCGCCCCTCCCGGCCCACCAGGCCATAGAGCCCGGCGTAGAAGCGCAGGTTCTCCTCCACGGTGAGGTCATCGTACAGCCCGAAGCGCTGCGACATGTAGCCCAGCCGGCGGCGCACACCCTCGGGGTCCTGCACCACGTCAATGCCGGCCACCACCGCGCTGCCTGACGTGGGCGCCAGCAGGCCGGTGAGCATCCGGATGGTGGTGGTCTTGCCCGAGCCGTTGGCGCCCAGGAGGCCGAACACCTCGCCGTGCCGGATGGCGAGGTCGAGGTGATCCACCGCCACCAGGCTGCCGAACTCCTTGTGGAGCGCGGTGGTGACGATGGCGGAAGGGCCGCCCGGCGGTTGGGCGGCGACCGAGTGCCCCATGGGTGCGGCCTGCCGCGCCCCGAGCGCGACGGAGTGGCGGTTGGGCGGTTGGGGAATGGCCGGGTCACTCATGAACAGCTCCAGCAAACCGGACCGTGACCGGCAGCCCCGGCCGGAAGCCCGCAGGCGGGCGCTCGAGCCGGACCCGGGCGCCGAAGAGGAGGTCGGCGCGCTCTTCTTCCGTCAGCGCCGCTCGCGGGGTGAACTCCGCCTTGGGGTTCACCGCTTCCAGCCGCCCGCGCACCTCGATACCGGATGCTGCCGCAGCGCCCGCCGATGGTCCCTCCGCCGGCGCCACCAGCGCCTCCGCCCCCGCAGGCAGCCCGGCCAGCAGCCGGGCGGGGAGATACACCCGGACCCAGGGCCGCCCGGTCTCGCCGATGGTGGCCAGGGGGGTGCCGGCCGCCACCACCTCGCCGGGATCGGCGTGCCGGCCGAGCACCACGCCGTCCACCGCGGCCAGGACGGCCAGCTCACTCACGTCGGCACGGGCGCTCTCCACCTGGGCCTCGGCGCTCCGGACCTCGGCCCGGGCGGCCTGCACCTGGTCCTCGCGGGTGCCCTCGCGTGCCAGTTCCAGGGTAGCGCGGGCCGCGGCCAGCCGGCCGGCGGCCGACTCGGCGGCCGCCTTGGCCCGGTCCAGCTCCTGCGGGGCGAGCACGCCGTCGGCGGCGAGCCGCCGGGCCCGGGCGTACTCGCTGGCCGTCCGTTCCGCCTCCGCCTCCAGCGCCGCCACCTCGGCCTCGGCCCGCTGCAGCTCGGCGCTCCGGGAGCCGCGCTCGAGATCGGCCAGGCGGGCGCGGGCCGCGGCCAGCCGGGCCCGGCGCTCCTCGTACATCGCCGGGATGGCGCCCTGGGTGAGGATGGCGACGGTGTCGCCGATCTGCACCGTGTCGCCCTCGTCCACCCGCATCTCCACGATGCGGCCGGGGACCAGGGGAGCCGCGTCGCTCTCGTTCACCTCGATGGTGCCGGGATAGACCCGGGCCACGTCGGTGGCGCCGCAGGCGGCCAGGAGGGCCATGGCGAGCGGCAGCAGCGCACCGCCACGCCGGGCCCGGGAGATGCTGGTGTTCGGGACAACGGCCATCGCGCGGCCACGCCCCACCCGCGGTCGATTCACACGCCCCACGATTCGCTTCATACCCGCACCCTTCGCTTCATTGGAGATGACTTGACCGGCCGAGCCGGGGCCAGCGCCGCCATGGCGTAGGCCACCGCGTGCTCGGCAAAGCGGAGCTGTTCCTTCAGGGGCACCTGGCCCTCGTGCCCCAGCAGCCGGGACACTGCCGGTGTGGCCACGTAGAACCAGGCCACCTGGGCCACGGTGGAGATGGCGGCGAAGCGGGGCTCGAGGTCGGGGCGGATCTCCCCGCGCCGCTGGCCCGCCTTGATGACGTCGCAGAGCCGGCGGAAGACGCCGGCGGCGACCTCGCGGATGATGGGGAGGGCGTGGGCCGCCTCGTGGTCGGCCAGCTCCCGGGTGAGGAGGCGGGGCAGGTCGGGCGCGTCGCGGAACATGGCGGCGTAGGCCAGCAGGAAGTGGCGGACGGCCTGGAGCGGCGGCAGCTCGCCGGGCAGCTCGGCCGCGCCCCGCCGGGCGAAGGTGCCGAGGCGGCGTTCCAGGACCGCGTGGTAGAGCCGGGCCTTGTCGGGGAAGTAGTAGTAGATGAGGGCGGGGTTCACGCCGGCCCGGGCGCCGATCTGCTTGATGGTGGTGGCGGCGAAGCCCTGGCGGGCGAAGAGGGACTCGGCGCCGTCGAGCAGGGCGGTGGGGGCGTCGGGGGGCGCGGGCCTGGCCATGGCCCTAATTAATTAGTCAATTAACCCGCCGTCAAGCCACCTACCGTCCGCCCGTCCGCTCGCCCGACCGTCCGCCCGTCCGCCCGTCCGACCGTCTGACCGTCCGACCGTCTGACCGTCCTACCGTCCTAACCCCACCACCCATCCCACCACCCGGAACGCCGCGTAGCAGGCGGCCAGCATCATGAGGAAGAGGGCGAAGAGGATCAGGCCGAACAGGCCGGTGCTCCGGCGCCGGGTTTCCTCCGGCTGGGCCAGCCAGCGGTCGAGCAGCGCCACGTTGCGCAGGTTGCCCTTCCACGCCACGTCGAAGATGTCGCCGAGCAGTGGCACTGCGCCCATCACCAGGTCCACGCCGAGGTTGAGGAGCAGGCGGAGCAGCACGGGCGCGGGGGCGCCCAGGTGGTAGGCGGTCAGCAGGCCGTAGGCGCCCAACAGGCCGGCCGCCGCGTCCCCCAGGCCGGGCACCAGGCCGATCACCGCGTCCCAGCCGTAGCGGAAGGGGGTGCCGGGAATGCGGAACTGCGCATCCAGCAGGGTGGCGAGCCGGCGGTAGCGCTCAACGGAGGCCGGCGGTGACCCCGGAAGCTCCGCGGTCATGGGCGCCGGGATGGCGAGGAGTGCCCGTTCCCGGTCACGGCTTGAACGCCGCGGCGCCCTCGGCCGGCTGGAAGGGATGCTTCGGCTCGAAATACCGCCAGAGGAGGGCCGACAGCCGGCGGATGAGCACGTAGCCCTCGTTGCCCGGCTCCCAGCTCTGGTCCTCCTGGTTCTTCGTGATGATGCAGAAGACGTAGTCCCCCGACGGGGCGTTGACCAGCACCACCTCGCTCCGCGACTGGTTGACCGCGCCCACCTTGGACGCCGCCTGCACCCATGGCGGCAGCGCCGACAGCGCCTCGCCGGTCCAGTAGCTCCGGGTGAGGTGCCGGTACATTTCCTCGCTCGCGGCCCGGTTCACCGCCTTGCCCTCCCGGATCCGCACCAGCAGCCCGGCCATCTCCCGCGGGGTGGTCTGGCCCCAGCCGTACCGGGCCCGGCTGGCCTCGCGCCCCGGGGTGCGGCTGTTGACCCGGGTGGAGTCGAAGCCGCTGGCGGCCAGCCACTCGTTGATCGCGGTGCCGGTGCCGGCCAGCGCCTGCAGCCAGAGGCTGGCGGTGTTGTCGCTGGTGGTGATCATCAGCAGCGTGAGCTTGCTGAGCGAGACGGTGGCGGAGTCCTTCAGTGCCCCGACCAGATCGTCGCCTTCGTACAGGAGGCTGTCGGTGTAGGTCAGCTCCTGGTGGAAGTCGAGCCGGCCCCCGGCCATCGCGTCGAAGGTCCCGATCAGGATCGGGACCTTGATCATCGAGGCGGTGGGAAAGACGCTGTCGGCGTTGATGGCGGCGCTCCGGCCGCTCGGCAGGTGGCGGACGTAGATGCCGACGGTGCCGCGGAAGCCCTGCACCAGGCTGTCGAGCCGGCGCTGGAGCCGGGGATCGGGATGCTCCCGGCCCTGGGCCGCAAGCGGGGCCAGGGCCGGACAGAGGGGGCCGAGCAGCAGCAGGGCGACCGCCGCGCCGCGGAGGCTAATTACGCGACTCCCAGGGATCCTCCCCGGTGATCTTGATCAACGCCCGGCGGGCCATGGCCGCCACGTCCTCATTGCGGTCCTCGAGCGATTCCATCAGCGCGGGCACCGCGTCCTTCGCGTCGGGCCCGATCTCCCGGAGCGCGATGCAGACCGGGAAGCGGACCGCCGCCTCGGGGTCGTGCAGCGCCCGGATCAGGGCCGGCACCGCGGACTTGGCGGCAGGCCCCATGCGGGCAATCGAGTAGGCGGCGCTGTTCCGGGTCAGCGGCGCGGCCGCCTCCGACAGCTCCACCACGTAGGCCGAGAGCGGGCGGCCGTCGAGGAACGGCTCGGTGGGCTTCTGGGCCTCGGCGCCCCGGGCCATTCCCAGGCCAATGCCCAGGGCGACGACCAGCGACAGTGCACGGCGATGCATGGCGTTTCTCCCTGCGACGGCGTTGATTGAATGGCGGAAACTATACTCCCGGCACCCCCGTACGCGAGCCTCGTTTCTCCGGTGGCCGGGCGGTGCCGGCCGGCCGTCGGCCGGTGGCGGCCCCAACTCCCCAAGACGGACTTCCTGGATGCTGCTGCCGCTCCTCACGCTCATGCAGGCGGCCGCCCCGGCCCCCGCCCCCGTCACGGTTCCCCCGGCGGACGCTCCCCCCATCACCGTGTACGACGGCACCCAGCGCCAGCTGGCGGTGGCCATCCCCCGCCTGGAGGGAGAGATCGTGGTGGATGGGGTGCTGGACGAGCCGGTCTGGTCCCGCGCGGCGGTGCTGGCCGGCTTCTCGCACTTCCAGCCGATTGACCGGGTCCCCGCCGCCGACTCCACCGAGGTGCTGGTGTGGTACTCGCCCACCGCCATCCACTTCGGGGTGCGGGCGCGCGAGCCCCACGGCGAGGTCCACGCCAGCCTGGCCGACCGGGACCGGATCTTCGCCGACGACTACGTGCAGATCTTCCTCGGCACCTTCAACGACGGGCGGCAGGCGTTCATGTTCGCCGTCAATCCGCTGGGCGTGCAGGGGGACGGGGTGCTGGTGGAGCGGGGCATCACCGGCGGGGGCGGCTTCTCCAGCGGCGTGGCCCGGGCCCGGGAGGGGGCGGACCTGAGCCCGGACTTCGTGTTCGCGTCCAAGGGGCGGCTGGTGCCGGGCGGCTACGAGGTGGAGTTCCGCATCCCGTTCAAGTCGCTGCGCTACCAGGGCGGGGCGTCGCAGTCCTGGCAGCTCCACGTGCTCCGCCAGATCCAGCACTCCGGCTTCGAGGACTCCTGGGTCCCGGCGGAACGGGCCAGCGCGTCCTTCCTGGCCCAGTCGGGCCGGCTGGTGGGGCTGACCGGCCTCCACCGCGGCCTGGCGCTGGACATCACCCCCGAGGTGACCAGCCGGCTGGACGGGGCCCCGGGCGGCGCCGGGTGGGACTACGACCGCGTGGGCCCCGAGCTGGGCGCCAACGTGCGGCTCGGCCTCACCAACGACCTGACCCTCAACGGCACCGCCAACCCCGACTTCTCGCAGGTGGAGGCGGACGTCACCCAGATCCAGTTCGACCCGCGGGACGCCCTGTTCTTCCCGGAGAAGCGGCCCTTCTTCCTCGACGGGCTGGAGCTGTTCCAGACCCCCAACAACCTGGTCTACACCCGCCGGGTGGTGCAGCCGGCCGCCGCCGTGAAGCTGACCGGCCGCCTGCTGGGCGCCGACGTGGGGTTCATCTCCGCCGTGGACGACACCGTGGCCTCGCTCACCCAGGACGCCCACCCGGTGATCAACGTGCTCCGGGCCCAGATGAACGTGGGCGGGCGCTCCAAGGTGGGGCTGGTCTACACCGACCGGATTGATGGGGACCAGTCCAACCGGGTGGGCGCGCTCGATGCCCGGCTGGTCTTCGGCAAGAGCAACCTGACCCTGCAGTACGGCCAGAGCCGCACCCACGAGGCCGGCCGGACCTACAGCGGCCCCATCTGGAATGCCCGCTTCACCCACAACGGCCGGCTGGTGGGGGCGCGGTGGAACCTCAACGGCATCAGCCCCCAGTTCCGCACCCGGAGCGGGTTCATCTCCCGGGTGGGAGACGTGAACCTGTCGCTGGTCAACCTGGTCACGCTCAACGGCAAGCCGGGCAGCCTGGTGGAGAGCTTCACGCCGGACATCTCGCTCATCGGCCGCTGGAGCTACGACAACTTCACCGGCGGCGGCGGGCTCCGGGACCAGCTGCTGCACTTCAACCTCAACAGCCGGCTCCGGGGCGGCTGGAGCGCCGGCGCCTCGCTGCTGCTGGAGAAGTTCGGCTACGATCCCCGGCTCTACCGCGGGTACACCATCGAGGTACCGGGGCCCGGCGGGGTGGGGCTCGACACCATCCCCTTCACCGGGGTGCCCAAGATTCCCAACCGGGACTGGGTGCTCACCGCGGGCACGCCGCAGTTCGCGGGATTTTCCGCCGACGCCTTCGTCCTCTGGGGCCAGGACGAGAACTTCTTCGAGTGGGCCTCGGCCAACCTGCTCTCCACCAGCTTCGGGGTGAACTGGCGGCCCACCGGCCAGCTCCGGGTCGAGGGCCGCTACCGCGAGAACCGCTACCAGCGCCGCACCGACGGCAGCCTGGTGGGGCGGCAGCGGATTCCCCGGGTGAAGGTCGAGTACCAGCTGGCCCGGCCGCTGTTCGTCCGGGTGGTGGCGGAGTACAACGCCTACCAGCAGGACAGCCTGCGGGACGACACCCGCACCAACGGGGTCATCCTGATCAACGGGCAGCGGACCCAGGCCTTCACCGACAACATCTTCCGGGGCGACGTGCTGCTGTCCTTCACGCCGACGCCCGGCACGGTGTTCTTTGCCGGCTATGGCAGCACGGTGGAGGACGGGGAGGCGTTCCGCTTCCGGGATGTCCGGCGGCGGGCCGACGGGTTCTTCCTCAAGGGGAGCTACCTCTTCCGCTTCGGCGGGTGACGCGGCGGGGCGCGGCTCACCCCGGTGCCGGCCCCGTCCGTTTCACCCCCGCAACACCACCGGCGGGTCCGCGGCTCCGCGACCCTTCCAGGCTCCAGCATTCACACGACGGCGGCCTGATCCGCTCCGGCGGATGATCCGCGCGTTCCACGCCTGCACCACCACCAACGTTCCACCTGCAACATCCCGCCGTCCCAACCCGCACCGGGCGCGCCTGACTAGCATCCGGGCGTGTGCGCGGTCACATCTCCATTCGTCTATGGGTTGTTCCGGCGCGACGACACCTGAGCGAAGCGAGCGAAGGCGGAGGGGGCCTGTCGTGGACGGACCGTCCATACCATGCTGTTCAACCAGTGAAGAGATGCACTGCGGGAATGGGTGGATGGCGAGTTCACGGCGGGCTTCCCTCCGGTGGGGCCCCGCGCCGGGGTGCCGGCTCACCCGGCCGTCGGACCCGCGCCCTCCTCGAACACCAGTTCGTAGTGCAGGAACACCTCGTCCCGGACCCAGCCGAGCGATTGGTAGAGCCGCTGGGCCGGGGCGTTGGTGCGGGCCGTCGCCAGCTCCAGCCCGCAGGCGCCGGTGGCCTCCGCGTGGGCCCGGGCGGCGGCCATGAGCGCCCGCGCTACCCCGCGTCCCCGCCCCCCGGGACTGACGTACAGGTCGTTGAGCAGCCAGAGGCGCCGGCAGCGGGTGGAGGAGAAGACCGGATACAGCTGCACGAACCCCACCGCCTGCCCCGCCCGTTCGGCCAGGTAGATCACCGAATCCCCCAGCGCCAGCCGCTCCCCCAGGAACCCGCGCGTCCGCTCCGCGTCGGGGGCCTGCGCATAGAACTCCCGGTACCCCTCGAACAGCGGGACCAGGGTCTCGAGGTCCCCTAGCGTGGCGGTGCGGATGCTCAGGTCCATGGGGCGAAGTGTCCTTCCTCGGAGAGCCCGGCCAGGGCGTCGCGGTAGCGGTCGAGATAGCGGTCCCGGTCCCCTTCCCAGGGCACCGGCTCGCCGACGAACACGTCCACGAAGAACGGCACCAGCAGCGCCGTCCCCTTGGGCAGCGCCTTGCCCAGGCCGTGCATGAAGACCGGGATGACCGGAACGGCGGGCCGCCGCTCCGCCAGGCGGGCCAGCCCGCTCTTGAGCTGCTTGAGCTGCTCGGGCTCGCCCCGGGTGCCCTCGGGGAAGAAGATCAGGATCTCGCCGCGGTCCAGCGCCTCACACAGCGGGGCGAGCGGGTCCTCCTCCGACCCCTCCCGCTTCCGGCGGATCGGCAGGATGCCGATGATCCGGGTGGCGAACCACGCCAGCAGCGGATTGGACAGGAAGTAGTCGGCCGCCGCGATCGGCCGCACCCGGTCGAGCAGCGAGAGCGGCAGCAGGCTCATCAGCACCATCGTGTCGAGGTGGCTGTTGTGGTTGGCGGCCAGCACCGCCGGCCCCCGGCGGGGCAGCCGCTCGCGGTGCCGCACGTTGAGCCCGAGGATCACCAGCACCACGGCCCGGACCATCACCCCGAAGAACAGGTAGCGCAGGAAACGGGTCATGACGGGAGGCGCCCCCCGGCCGCCCCTGGCCTGCGCTGCTGCCGCGTCCGCCGCATCGCTCCCGCCCGCCTCAGTAGTAGTAGAACCGCAGGAAATGGAAGAACAGCGGCGCGGTGTAGGTGAGGCTGTTGATCCGGTCCAGCACCCCGCCGTGGCCCGCGATCATGGTGCCCGCGTCCTTCACGCCGATGTCGCGCTTGACCGCGCCCACCGTGGTGTCGCCGAGGAAGCCGCCGGCGCCGATCATCAGGCCGGCCGCGACGCTGTCGGGCAGGGTGAGCGGCGTGAGCAGCGGCGCCAGCAGCACCGACAGCACCGCCGTGGTGACGATCCCGCCCACCAGCCCCTCGACCGTCTTGTTGGGGCTCACCGTCGGCAGCACCTTGTGCCGCCCGAAGCTCTTGCCCCAGATGTACTGGGCCACGTCGTTGAGCTGGGTGAGCATCACCAGGTAGAGCACCAGCCCAGCGCCCCCTTCCGGGGGCAGCACCAGCAGGTAGGCCTGGTGGCTGATGCTGAAGACCATCAGCATCAGCCCCCAGTGCAGCGTGCCCACCGCGCGCAGGAAGTCCTTCGTCTCCCCGATCATCACCATCCGGGCCGAGAGCAGCAGCAGCACCCACACCGGGATGAAGACGATGAACATCCCGTACCACCCCTGGTACACCCACCAGTACTGCACCGGGATGCTGAGGTAGGCCCAGAACAGCACCCGCCGGTCGGCCCGGCGGGTGGGGATGAGCGACAGGTACTCCTTGAGCGCCAGGAACGAGACCAGGGCGAAGAAGGCGATGGACAGCGCCCGGTCAATGGCGATCGCGATGGCGAACACCGCCACCATCACCCACCACGACCGGACCCGCTGGGCCAGCTCCTCGTACTTCTCCGGCGGCCCCCGCCGCTGCAGCACCCGTGTGGTCACCGAGGCCAGCACCAGCACGGCGAGGATGCCGGCGAAGACCAGCCCGACGGGTGTGGCAAGGACGCGTGCGATCATGCGCCGGCCTCCCGGAGTGCCTGGCGGGCACGGTTAAGGATGGTGAGGGCGGCCAGGACGGCCACCAGCGCGAGGAAACCGGTGGTGAGCCGGCCCGGGGTCACCCCGAAGGCCAGGAGCAGCGCCAGCAGCCCGAAGGCGAAGGCCCGGTCGCTCTTGCCCATGGGCCCGTCGTAGCGGCGGCTGGCCCCGACCTGCAGGCCCACGACGCCGGTCATCTCCCCCACGATCGCCAGCAGCACGATGGCCACGACCAGCGCCGGCGGCAGCCCCGGCAGGCAGGCGAAGGGGAGGTAGAGGGCGCTGTCGGAGATCACGTCGCCCAGCTCGTTGAGGACCGCGCCCAGCGCGGAGCGCTGGTGGTGCTCACGGGCCAGCATGCCGTCCACCGCGTTGAGCCCCATGCGGACGAACAGCGCCACCGGCACCGCCAGCAGCGCCGCCCGGCTATCGGGATACCGCCACAGCGCCGCGCCTACCCCAAGGGACAGCGCCACGGCGGCGAGGGTGACCTGGTTGGCGGTCACCCCGGCCCGGAACAGCGCGCCCACCAGCGGGCGGAGCAGGGCCTGGAATCTCGGCTTCAGCTCATAGATGGATGGCATGTCTCCCTGGCCCGTTCAGGTGACCTTCATGCCGCCGCCCTGGGACGGCCGCCGTATCTGCTGCGAGAAGTCGGGGGCATCGAGCGCCGCCCGGGCCCGCTCGTTGATCCGGAACCGCGCCCGCTGCTCGGCCAGGGTGCCGGTGGAATCAATCAGGCCCAGGCGGTGGATCAGCCCGTCGCTGTACCCGGGGATGGCAAGCCGCCAGGTGGCGGGGATGCGGCCCGGCACCAGCGCGTTGACGTGGCGGACCAGGTTGGTGGTGCAGTTGTTGGTGAGGGTGTTGTAGAACTCCGGCCGGTGGCCCAGCTGGACGGCCCGTTCCAGCACCGCGAGCAGCAGCGCGCGCAGCGTGGCCGGGCCGGCCCGGAGCGGATAGAGGTAGACGTCGGACCCGTCGTACACCGCCCGGCGGCCGATGAGATCCCGCTCATCGCCGAGCAGGTAGATCAGCTCGAAGCGCCGGAACAGCCCCTTGACCACGCCGTACTGCTCGCCCGCCTCCCGGCGGGCTTCGACCGAGACAGCCAGGAACTGCCCGTCCTCGAACCCGAAGCTCACGAACCCGTGGGCCGGGCCGCGCCACGCGGCCGAAAACGGCGCCAGCACGTACCAGGCGCTGGCCAGGCGGTCGAGATCGTAGGTCCGGGTGTCCCAGGCCGGGGTGAAGTCGGTGGCGCTGGTCCAGTGGAAGTTGCGGACCCCCGCGATCCGGACCTGGCTGCCGGTGATCCGGATGTCCGGCACCACGGCCTGGTCGGGCGCCCAGGCGCGGTTGTGGGAGGGTTTGGCGGCCAGCCAGAACAGGCCGAGGACCAGCAGGAGGCCGGCGGCGGCGTAGAGCACGCCGCTCCTAGCGCTCATGGCGCGCCCGGCTCGAGCGGCGGCGGGAATCGGGGAAGATCCTCGACCATCGGGCTCTGGATGGCACCGCGGAAGAATGGCGACACCGGGGGCCGGATGCCAAGGAGGCCGCCTGCCGGCGTCCGCCAACCGGGACGGCGGGCCACTGCCGGCTCCCGGCGCTTCCTTAGATAGCCGATGACTGCCCCGGCAACTGTCGGGGGCTGGCCCGGCCGCGGGGGCCGGGCCGACGCACCGGACGCTACCGCACGTGCCGGAAGGTGAGCCGCCGAACGGCCAGGGACATGGTGGAGGGGTCAACGCCGAACCGGCGGGCCAGCGTCTTGATCTGGGCGCCCCGCTTATGAAGCTGCCGGGCCATCTTCACCTTGGCCTCGGTGAGCTTGGCCTGGGTGTTCTTGCTGCCCTTCAGGTACACCGCGCCGCCGTACCGCTTGGGCTGGACCGTGGAGGAGAACCGGAACCCGACCTTCTTCCGGGACTTGGCGCGGGGCCGGGCCCGGCCGTTCTTGCCGCCGACGCGTCTGAGCTGGGGCATGGGAGTGGCATGGATGAGGTGAACCGTGGTCCTGGGGGACGAAGAGCGCCGCCAAGATAGGTTCCGGCCACCGCCGGTCGCCAGAGGTTCCCCTCGCGGAGTCGTCAGGCGCACCTGACGCTCATCTGACGCTGTTATATACGATCTGACGCCCGGCCCTCCCGCGTTGTCTGTCGTTCAGGCAGCTCCATGCCGCAGAATTGTCAGGGCAGGGTCACCTGGTCCGGCCCCGCCAGCTTCTGCACCCCGCAGGCGCTCCGCCGGAAGGCGTACCCGGCCGCTAGCTCCACCTGGCCCCGCGTGATGCTGACGGACACACTGTCCCGCGACGGGAGCAGGTCCGCCGCATAGCTGTCATCAATGACGAAGTAGGAGCCCGGCGCGAACAGGGCCAAGGTTCGATTCTGCAACGTGTCCCCCGTTCGGACCAGGATGGAGGTGACCTCGGCGTCGGCCACCGGGTCCCCGGCCTGGTCCTGCACCGAGACGGTGTACATCTGGAAGACCGCGGCGCAGACCGTGCCCTGGTCCTGGCAGGCGGCCAGAATGAGGCTGGCGAGGAGGGGTAGCAGGTGGCGCCGCCGGGGGGCGGTCCTGGGCGGAAGATCTCGGCTGTTCACGGTGGCCTCGTGGGTGCGAGCCTGATCGGAAGATACCGCCTCGTACGGTGCCCGTCAGGGACAGGCGGAAGCCGGGGGCTACTTCTCCATGCCCGCCACGAGGCGCTTCGGGGACACCAGCCGGTATCCGGTCTCGATCAGCATGGCGAGTTCCTGCCAGTCCACCTTCCCGTCCAGCCAGACCCCCACCCAGCCGCTGGGCCCCACGTACGGCGGCACGAAGAACCGCTTCGGGGCGGTCCGGATCATCAGCTCCTGCTCGCCGGGGGCAGCCTTGAGCCACACCCCGGGCCGCCCGAACCCGTGGTGATTGGCGGCACTGGCGTACATGGCGAACAGCTTGTTGCGCACCCGGAAGGTCGGCGCGCCCCACGCCTCGACCTCGTGCGCCTCGGGCAGCCGCAGGCAGTACCGGCGCAGCCGGGGCAGGGGCGAGGCGCGCCGGCTCATCCGATCCCGTGTCGCGCCGCCCGGAGCAGCAGGTCGGCGAAGCGGTCCACCTCCCGCGGGGTGGTGTAGATGTTGGGCGTGATCCTGAGGCCGTCGAACTCGTCGTGGATGATCGGGGTAGTCACCACCCGGTGCTCGCTCATGAGCCAGCTCACCAGCCGGTCCGGGTCCATCCCCTCCACGTGCACCAGGCCGATGCCGCAGGCCAGCTTGCCGTCCAGTGGCGTGAGCACGGTGCAGCGGCTGCTCTCGGCGGTGACCCGCCGGGCCCAGCGGTCGCGCAGGTAGCGGAGCCGGGCGGCCTTGCGCTCCGCGCCGATGGCGTGGTGGAAGGCCAGCGCCACCGCGATGGCGTTGTGGTTGGCGGCGGGGTGGGTGCCGATCTCCTCGTACTTGCGGATATCCTCGTCCTGGGTCGCCGCAGCGGCCATGAGGGGCCAGATGGTCTTGAGCTTGTTCTTCCGGACGTAGAGGAAGCCGGTGCCGATCGGCGCCAGCAGCCACTTGTGCAGGCTGGTGCCGTAGAAGTCGCAGCCCAGTTCGTCCCGGGTGAACGGGAAGTGGGCGAAGGCATGGGCCCCGTCCACGAACACCTCGATGCCCCGCGGCCGGCACCAGTCCACCAGCTCCCGGACCGGCAGGATCTGGCCCGAGAGATTGGTGATATGGGTGATCTCGATGACCCGGGTCCGGGGCGTCACCGCCCGGGTGAACTGCTCCAGCACATAGGCCGGCGAGGGAGGCGGCAGCCGGAAGCTGATCGGCTTGACCACGATCCCGTCCCGCCGGACCCGCTGGTCCCAGCTGGTGAGCATCCGGCCGTAGTTCTGGTTGCTGACGATGACCTCGTCGCCGCGCTGGAGGTCAATGCCGAAGATCAGCGTCTCCAGCGCCTCGGAAGCATTGCGGGTGATGGCGATCTCGTCGGGTCCGCAGCCGAAGGTGGCGGCCAGGTCCCGCCGGACACTCTCGATCCGGGGCTCAAGGGTCTGCCACATGTGAATCACCGGCAGTTCGTTCGAGAACCGCAGGTCCCGGATCATCTGGTCCAGCACGTGGGTGGGGGTGGGACTCACCCCGCCGTTGTTGAGGTTGACCATCGTCCGGTCGAGGTCGAAGGCCCGCTGGATCTCGCCCCAGTAGTCCTCGTCATCGGGCGCGCCCCTCTGGGCCGCCGGACCGGCGCCCCCGGAGAGGTCCAGGGCCCGGCGGAGCGCATCGGGCCGGAACGCCGGCAGCGCGGCGCCGGCAGCAGCCAGGAAGGCTCGGCGACTGGTCATGGCACCTCGGGAATCGGTTGGGATGCCGCAATCTAGGGGCTTGCTCGGGTGCCGCCAGCCGCGCCGGAAGGGAGGTCCCGGGGGCGCTCCCGGCCCCGCCGCGCCCCTCGCCCGCCTCCCGGCGCTCCGGTCCCGGCCCTGCACCGCCGGCCGCTCTTTTCGCTTCCCCGGCCCCGGGGACCACCACGGGCCCGGCGCCCGGCGCTCCGGCACTACCGCCGGAGGGCCCGCGCTTCTATAGTTGTGCCGCGAAACTGACGCGAGCGGTGAGCAATGAGCGGCCCGGGCGCCCCACTTCCCGCCGCTTGCTGCTCACCGCTCACCGCTCACAGACAGGGGCAGGACATCATGGGGATTATCGCCAGTGAAATGCGGAAGGGCATGTGCCTCCTGTTCGAGGGAGAGCCGTGCCGGGTCATGGAGTTCCACCACCACACGCCCGGGAACCTCCGGGCCATGGTCCAGGCCAAGCTGCGCAAGCTCCGCACCGGGACCCAGTTCGAGCACCGGTTCCGGTCCACCGACACGGTGGAGGTTGCCGACCTCGAGACCCACAGCCTCGAGTTCCTCTACGCCGGTGGCGACAGCTACCACTTCATGAACACCGAGAACTTCGACCAGCTGGAGATGAGCGAGGAGGATCTCGCCGACGCCGCCCCCTGGGTGGCCCCGGGCATGAAGATCATGGCCGAGTTCTTCAACGGCCGGCCGATCGGCATCCAGCTGCCCAACGCCATGACCTTCGAGGTGGTGGAGACCAACCCGGTCATGAAGACCGCCACCAAGAGCGCCTCCTTCAAGCCCGCCAAGCTCGACAACGGGGTGACCATCAACGTCCCCGAGTTCATCCAGACCGGCGAGAAGGTGCGGGTCAACCCGACCACCGGGGAGTACATCGACCGGGCCAAGTAGCCGCCTGACCAACCGGCGCGGGCTGTAAAGGAGGGTGGGTCCCCCGGGGATTCCACCCTCTTTTCGCGGGCGGCGGCCAACTGCGCCTTGTCCCGCATATCCGCCCGGCCTTACCTTCACTGGTACCCCCACCCCGGCATCCCAGTGGCCGAACTCGCCACCGCCGCCCCGAGCCAGAACCGTGCGGTCCTGCCGCGCGACCTTGCGGTGTTCCTGCCGCTCTTCGGGATCGCGGTTCACAAGGTGACGACCTACCCCGACGGGCATCCCATGCTCGGCTCCGCCGTGGAGGCGGCGCTGGGGCACCTGCGGCTGGCGCTCATCAGCCGGCCCTCGCTCCTGATCGGCGTGGCCCGGCAGCAGCTGCTGGTGGACGGGTTCGCCACCGACCCTGACAACCCGGTGCTGCGCGAGTTGGCCCAGCGCCTGCACCGCCACCAGCTCGGCGCCGTGAAGTTCATTCCCGGGGTCTCCATCGAGGAGTTCACCGACCTGCTCCGGGCGCTTGCCACCGACGCCCGGACCGACCCCATCGGCGCCCGGCTGGCCGACTTCGACGAGAAGTGGGAATCGCTCCGGCTCTTCCTCCCGGCCTATGACCGGATCGAGATGGCGGGGACCGACGGCGTCACCCGCACCGGGGACTCCGGCGCCCCCGGGCAGGGCGCCGCCAACCGGCTGTGGCTGGGGCTCGCCAATGCCGCCCTGATGCGGGAGGGGGCCCCCGAACTGCATGCCGATCCCCAGGCCATCGCCCAGGCGCTCAACCGGATGCGGGGGAATCAGGACCGGGCCAAGAAGGTAGTGAGCATCCTGCTCGGCCTCTCCCGTGAGCTCCGCCTGGCCCAGGGGGCCGAGGCCCAGGCCCTGAGCGACAAGCTCGGCGTGCTGCTCAATCACCTCAACTCCGATACCCTGCGGGAGCTGGCCACCATCGGCGCCGACCTGGCCCAGCGGCGGCGCCTCGTCGCCGACGTGGCCATGGTGCTGCCCGCCGGCGCCACGCTGCAGCTCTTGCGCGCGGTGTCCGAGGCCGACAAGGGGTCGCTGCCCCAGGCCATGGTCCGGATGCTCACCAAGCTGGCCTTCCAGGCCGAGAAGGGGAGCCTCAACATCCGCGAGGAGGCCGACCACGGCCTGCGGGAGTCGGTCCGCCAGCTGGTGGACCGCTGGACCCTCGACGATCCCAATCCCGCCAAGTACACCCGCATCCTAGAACGGCTGTCGCGCCACCCCAGCGCCGCCCAGCCCGCCACGGCAGACCATTCCTCCGAGGCGATCCGGCTGGTGCAGATGGCCTGCGAGACCGATACCGTGGGCGACGCCGTCTGGGTGGCGGTGCAGGAGCTGGTGCAGGAGGGGCGGGCCACCGAGGTGGTGGCGCTGGTGGAGCACGAGGCCGTGGCCGAGGACATCCGGGAGCAGTTCTGGCTGCGGCTGGCCACCGCCGCCAACATGCGGATCCTGCTCAACAACGAGCCCCGGGACACCCCGGTGGTGGAGCTGCTGCTCTCCCGCATGGGCATGGCGGCGGCCGAGCCGATGCTCGAGAGTCTCGAGGTCGCCGACAACCGCGCCATGCGGCGGCGGCTGCTCACCCGGCTCGGCCAGCTGGGCCCCGCCATCGGCCCGATGCTGGTGGAGCGGCTCCCCGGCGCGCCGTGGTTCGTGCAGCGCAACCTGCTCGCGTTGCTGAGCTCGCTGGACGAGATCCCCATGGAGTTCCGCCCGGCCGACTACATCGCCGCCGAGGACGCGCGGGTCCGGCGCGAGGCGCTCAAGCTCATGATGCGGGTGCCCGAGATGCGCGACGACGCCGTGATCGCGGCGGTGGGCGACGAGGACGACGGCAACCTCCGTATCGGCCTGGCGGCGGCGCTGGAGCAATGCCCGCCGGCGGCCGCCGGCCGGGTACGCCACCTGCTGCAGGACCCCAAGCTTCCCCTCGATCTCCGGGTCCTGGCCATCCGGGTGCTGGGCAGCATCCGGACGCCGACTACCCGGGACTGGCTGGTGAGCCAGGTGCTGACCCCCGGGGGATGGTTCCGCCGCCGCAAGCTCGTCCCCCGGAACCCCGCCATGCTGGCGATGGTGGCGGCGCTGGGCCGGAGCTTCGCCACCGACCCCGGGGCCCAGCTGGCCCTGCGCCTCGCCTCGGAGAGCACCGATCCGCAGGTCCGCCGCGCCGCCACCGGCGCCGCCGACGAGACATGAGCGACCCGGTCCGGTTCCTCACCTCCCTCGGCCAGGCGCTCTCGGCGGCGGCCCTGTATCGCGAGGGGCATCCGGCCCGGGAGAAGGCGCTGGACCAGGCCTGGGTGCAGCTCGAGGCGCTGCAGCGGCTGGACCCGTCGCCCAACTTCTCCTTCCTGGAGGACGAGGTCCTCTACCGGCAGCAGGCGCTGCGGGACTTCAAGGCGTGGGACTGGGCCCGGCGGCTCACCCGGGCCGGGGTGCAGCGGGTCGAGTTCGACCGCGAGGCCACCCGCGAGGACCTCTCCCGCTTCCTGACCGGGGTCCACAAGAAGGTGGCCAGCGGTGAGGAGGACACCAGCGAGGTGAGCCAGCTGCGCCGGCCCAGCATCCGCTTCGGGGCGGTGTCGCTGCGCGGGCTCACCGCCGAGCTGGTGGTCGAGACCGCCACCACCGAGATGGCGCCCTACACCCTCGAGGACGAGATCGAGACCATCGCCTGGATGCACGGCGAGGTCCAGTCCACCGAGCAGCTGCCCCTGGCCGAGGCCAACGCGGTGGTGCGCTCGCTGTCCCTGGCGATGCACAGCCAGAGCCGGATGCTCCTGCCGCTGCTCCAGATCAAGCGCTACGACCAGTACACCACGACCCACGCCACCAACGTCTCGGTGCTCTCCATGGCCTTGGCGGAGTTCGTGGGCCTCTCGCCCAAGGATGTGCGGGAGTTCGGGGTGGCCGGGCTCTTGCATGATCTGGGCAAGGTGCGGGTGCCGCGTGAGATCCTCACCAAGCAGGGGGCCCTGACCGAACTGGAGCTGGCCACCCTCCGGAAGCACCCGGTGGACGGGGCCCGGCTGATTCTGGCCCGGGAAAAGAATCTCGATCTGGCCGCCACGGTGGCCTACGAGCATCATATCCTGCTCAATGGGCACGGCTACCCCCGGTTCCGCTATGCCCGGGATACCCACTATGCCAGCCGGCTGGTGCATGTGTGCGACGTGTTCGACGCCCTCTGCACCGTCCGGCCGTACCGCGACGCCTGGGAAACCGAGCAGGCCCTGGCCTACCTCGAGGAGCGCGCCGGGATCGATTTCGAAGCAGACCTGGTGCAGGCCTTCTCCGGCATGATGCGCCTGTGGACCAACCAGCGGCTCGTGATGCCCGAGACCACCGAGGCGCCACGTCCGTCCCAACCGATGCCCGCCACTCCGCCAGGAGCGGAGCCGGATATCACGGAGCCTTCGATGCCTGCGATCACTGACCTGCCTCCCACCGCCGGCGGCACCTGAGCGATGCGTGATGGCGCCGTGCTCGTTCCTGCCCGGACCCCGGGCGGCCTGGTCCTCCAGATCGGGCTGGTCGGGCTGGTGCATGCGGGAGCGGCATTCCTCTCCACCGCGCTGAGCACCTTCCACAGCGCGGCGGGTACCACCTGGATCCCGGCCGGGATCGGGCTGGTCGCCGTGCTGCTCCTGGGGGTGCGGGTCTGGCCCGGGATCGCCATTGCCGCATTCCTGTGCAACCAGGAGCTGGGGATGGGCTGGCCCGTGGCGGCGGGGGTCGCCGCGGCGAACGTCGCCGGCTGCGTCGTGCCGGCCCTCCTCCTCCGCCGGCTCGGCTGGCAGGGGGAGCGGCTGGAGCGGCTGAGCGATGTCCTCTGGCTGCTGCTCATCGGCGGGGTGGTGGGCCCGCTGCTGGGGGCCGGGATCGGCGTGGCGGTGCTGGAGGTGGCCGGCGGCCATGTCATGATCGGCGGGCTCCGGCTCTGGCTCTCGTGGGGACTCGGCAACATCGCCGGGGCGATGATCGTGGCCCCACCCCTGTTGGTCTGGCTGGGCCAGCCGCCCACGGTCCGGTTCCGCGCCGGGCTGGCCGATTTCATCGGCATCGGGGCGGGGCTCCTGCTGCTCGCGGCGCTCACCCGCGGTGTGACCCCGTACTACGCGCTGTCGGCCTTTCCGCTGGTGGCCTGGGCGGCGCTCCGCTTCGGCTCCCGGGGGGTCACGCTGGTGATCCTGGTGGTGGTGGTGCTGGTGGGATGGGCGGCCAGCTCGGGCGGGGTGCCGGTGGGCGGGGCTTCCTTGGGGGCCCTGGTCAGTTTCATCACGGCGCTGCAGCTGGCCTACGTGGTGACCGGCCTGCTGCTGGCGGCCAGCAGCGCCGAGCGCGAGCATGCCCGCCGGGTGGCCCAGGCCAACGAGCAGCGTTTCACCCTGCTGGCCTCCGCCACCGACGACCTCTTCTACGAGTGGGATCCCGGCACCAATCGCGACTGGTGGAACGACAACATCCGGGCGATGCTCGGTTACGAGTCCGCCGAGGTGCAGCCCGGCGGGCGCCAGGCGTGGCCCACCCTGGTGCACCCGGAGGACCGCGACCGGGTGCTGCCCGGCTATTACGGCGCCATCGCCGGGACCGCCATCATCTGGCGGGACGAGTACCGGCTGCGCCGCCACGACGGACGCTATATCTGGGTGCTGGACCGCGCCCACATTCTCCGTGACGAGCATGGACGCTGCCTTCGGGTGGTGGGCGCCATGCTCGACATCTCGGGCCTGCGCGAGGCCCGCGCCGCGCTGGCCCGCACCGAGGAGCAGCTGCGGCAGGCGGCCAAGATGGAAGCCGTCGGCCGCCTGGCCGGGGGCGTGGCCCACGACTTCAACAACCTGCTGACCTCGGTGATCGGCCACGCCGACCTGGCGCTGGCCCGCACCCGCCTCGGCGCCGGCTCCCGGGAGGACATCACCGACGACCTGCTGGAGATCCGGGCCGCCGGGGACCGGGCCGCGGCCCTCACCCAGCAGCTGCTGGCCTTCAGCCGCAAGCAGGTGCTCGAGGTCCGGGTGGTGGACCTCAACGCGATCATCACCGGCATCGCCCGGATGCTCCGGCGCACCATCGGCGAGGACATCGAGCTGGTCATCCGGCTGGCGCCGGACCTCGCGCCGGTGCGCGCCGACCCGACCCAGATGGAGCAGGTGCTGCTCAACCTCGCGGTCAACGCCCGGGACGCCATGCCGGACGGCGGCTGCCTGACCATCGCTACCCAGGAGGTGGACCTGCACTCCGGCCCCGGGGTCCGGGTGCGGGTGCAGGACACCGGCGTGGGCATGTCGGAGGAGGTGCGGGCCCACCTCTTCGAGCCGTTTTACACCACCAAGGATGTGGGCAAGGGCACCGGGCTGGGCCTGGCCACCGCGTACGGGATCGTGCGCCAGAGCGGCGGGGAGATCTCGGTCGAGAGCGAGGCGGGGAAGGGTTCGGTGTTCCTGATTGACCTGCCGCAGGCCACCGGGGTTCCGGCCCTGCCGGAGCTGCCGGCCGTGGCCCACGCCGGGGGCGGGTCCGAGACCGTGCTCCTAGTGGAGGATGACGAGGCGGTACGGACCCTCACCCGCCGGGTGCTCGAACTGCAGGGCTACACCGTGATCTCGGCGGCCAACGGGCAGCTGGCCCTCGACCTCAGCCGCGGCCACACCGGGCGCATTGACCTGCTGCTCACCGACGTGGTCATGCCGGGCATCAGCGGTCCCAAGCTGGCCGAGCAGCTCATGAGCGAGCGGCAGGACCTGCGCTGCATTTTCATGTCGGGGTATGCGGCGTCGAAGCTCGAGGGAAAGCACCTGGTGCCCGGCGGGAGCCCGTTCCTGCAGAAGCCGTTCTCCGCCGCGGCGCTCTTCCGGCGGGTGCGGGAGACCCTCGACAGCCGGGCCCCGTCAGGCGTCCAGTAGCCCGTCCCGCCGCCCGGCCGGCTGCCTCGCCGCCCGGGGTTGCCCCACCTCAATCCACCCGTGACAGGCAGCGCAGGATGGTGGCCGCCCGGTCGCTCCCGGTCGGGTGTTCGGCGTCGAAGGAGGTATCCCCCATCCGGGCGAAGAACCGCACCGCCGCCAGCGCCGCCTCCCGCCGGCTCGAGGCCAGCCGGGTCGCGGCCAGGCAGTCGGCCTCCAGCTCCTTCTGCCGCAGCGTCTGGTGGCGGGTCTCGGCGCTCGTCCCCAGGGCCCCGCTCCGGGTGTGGCGGAGGTCAATGTGGGCGTACTCGTGGGCCATGAAGAAGCTCTCCAGCTCCGGCCCCAGCCGCGCCATCAGCACCGGGTTGTAGTAGATCACCGACTTGGCCGGATGGTACACCGCCACCGCGACGTCGCGGAGCGCGCTGTCAGCGATCTCCCGGACCGTGACTCGCCCGGCCGCCACCGGCGCCCCGCCCGGCGCCCCAGGCGCGGCGACGGTGGCCAGCGTGGTCATGCCCAGCACGGCGATTTGAGCGAGTTTCGGCATTGGTCCCTCCTGTCCTGTACGACAAAGCCCCCGCGTCCAGTGGTGGACGCGGGGGCTGGGCGGCAAGCACTGATTCCGCTGGTTAGCCTAGTCGCGTCCGCTTCAGGGTGAGTCCGAGCCCCCGGCCGTCAAGCCGATTTCGACGCATCGCCCTGTTGTTGCGCACTTCAGGCATTGGCTTCCTTGCTGATGGTTCCTGAGGAGCTACGCAGCCCCTCCCTCCTGATCTCACCTATCGTCCCCGGTCCCGGGATTCTTGAGATCTTCCCGGGATGGTCCGGTTTCCGGTCCATCGTCCCGGCGATCGTGGCCTCTGACCTATGAGGAATTGCAATCACCGTGCCGTGGGCCTTCCGTCGGGCCGCTGGTGGGGGAACGACGCTGTCCCGTGGAGGGTTCCCGGCGGACCGGTTAGCTTGCCGTGACCGCCAGGGGCATCCCGGTCGGCGCCACCGCCGGGATTGAGAAGCCACCCTTGGAACCTGATCCGGCTGATACCGGCGAAGGGAGCGCGGACGCGGTGCTCCCATTGCCTTCTCCCCAAGGAGCCCGCGATGCCCACCCCCCCCCTGACCCAGACCCCTCACGCGCCACGTCAGGCGCCAGCCGCACCACCGGTCGCGGAAGCGGCATTCCCCCGCTCGCGCAAGGCCCACCTGCCGGGCCCTCACGGCTCCGGGGTGCCCGTCCGGGAGATCCTGCTGTCAGGCGGTGAGCCCCCGCTCCAGGTCTACGATACCAGCGGGCCGCAGGGATACGACGTGCGTCAGGGGCTGCCGGACCTGCGCGGACCGTGGCTGGCGTCCCGCCCGGCTGCCCCGGTCGAAGGCCCCGTGCGCGCGGCGGCCTCCGCCATGGTGCCGCCCGCCCTCGTGCGCACCCCCCTCCGGGGCACCGCTCCCCTGACCCAGCTTCACTATGCCCGGCGTGGGGAGGTCACCCCGGAGATGGAATTCGTGGCCATCCGGGAGGGCGTCAGCCCCGAGCTGGTCCGGCGCGAGGTGGCCAGCCACCGGGCCATCATTCCCGCCAACATCAACCACCCCGAGCTCGAGCCGATGGTCATCGGCCGTGCCTTTCTTGTCAAAATCAACGCCAACATTGGCAACTCTGTCGTGACCAGCAGCATTGACCAGGAAGTGGACAAGCTGCGCTGGGCGACGTTGTGGGGGGCGGACACGGTGATGGACCTGTCCACCGGCAGGAACATCCACGAGACCCGGCAGTGGATCATCCGGAACTCGTCGGTCCCGATCGGCACGGTGCCCATTTATCAGGCACTCGAGAAGGTCGGCGGGGTGCCGGAGGAGCTGACCTGGGAGGTCTACCGCGACACCCTGATCGAGCAGGCGGAACAGGGGGTGGACTACTTCACCGTCCACGCCGGTGTCTTGTTACCGTACATCCCCCTGACGGCTGGCCGGGTGACGGGCATCGTCTCCCGGGGCGGGTCCATCATCGCCAAGTGGTGCCTGGCCCACCACCGCGAGAACTTCCTGTACACCCACTTCCGGGAAATCTGCGAAATCATGGCGGCGTACGACGTGTCCTTCTCGCTGGGCGACGGGCTCCGGCCGGGTTCCATCGCCGACGCCAACGACGAGGCCCAGTTCGCCGAGCTGCGGACCCAGGGGGAGCTCAACCGAATCGCCTGGGAGTACGATATTCAGGTCATGAACGAGGGCCCGGGGCACGTGCCGATGCACCTGATCAGGGAGAACATGGAGAAGCAGCTGGAGTGGTGCGGCGAGGCGCCGTTCTACACGCTCGGTCCGCTGACCACGGACATCGCGCCGGGGTACGATCACATCACCAGCGCGATCGGGGCGGCGATGATCGGCTGGTACGGCACTGCGATGCTGTGCTATGTCACGCCCAAGGAGCACCTGGGGCTGCCTGACCGCGAGGACGTGAAGGCGGGGGTGATCGCGTACAAGATCGCGGCCCATGCCGCGGACCTGGCCAAGGGCCACCCGCGGGCCCGGGCCTGGGACGATGCGCTCAGCAAGGCCCGGTTCGAGTTTCGCTGGGAGGACCAGTTCAACCTGTCGCTCGATCCGGTCACGGCCCGCGCCTATCACGACCAGACCCTCCCCGCCGAGGGCGCCAAGGTGGCCCACTTCTGCTCGATGTGCGGCCCCAAGTTCTGCTCCATGCACCTCACCCAGGAGATCCGCGACGCCGCCGCCCGGCGGGAAGCGGCCGACGGGATGGCCGCCAAGTCGGCGGAGTTCCGCCAGCGGGGTGGCGAGCTCTACGTGGCTCCCGGCGGGCCTGCGGGGCGGCCGGCCCCGATCCCGAAACCGGCGCCCGTCGAGGTGGCGGACGGGTGAACGTTCCGGGTGGCACGCCCTCCTCCGCCTTCCCTGTCCGGCCAGCCGGCCGGCGTTCCTCGCTCCATCGCCAGGCGGCGCTGAGCGGCCTGCTCATCCTTGGCACCGTAGTCGCCCTGGTGGTGATCGCCGCCCTGGGGTTCGAGACCCTCTCCTCGGCCCGGGCTTACGTGGGAGGGGAGGGCCAGTGGTCCAAGGCCCAGAAGGACGCCGTCTATCACCTCACCCGCTACGCCTACACCCGCGACCCGGCGGAGTACTCCGCCTTCGAGACTCACCTGGATGTCTACCGGGGGGATCGCCAGGCCCGGCTGGAGCTGCTCGGCCCCGACACCGACTGGGACCGGGTGCACGAAGGGTTCCTGCGGGGCCGCAACCATCCCGACGATGTCCACGGGATGGGGGTCTTCCTGCAGCGGTATCGCGGGCTGTCGTTCATCGAGGAGGCCATCCGGATCTGGGAGACCGGCGACTCGCTGATGGTCGAACTCGAGGGGATCGGCGGGGCGATCCACACCGGGGTCCGGGCCGGCGGCCTGCCGGAGGCCGAGCGCGCCACCCTGCTGGCGGACCTGGAACGGCTGACCCGCGATCTGGCGGTGCTCGAGGACGCCTTCTCCGCCACCATGGGCGCCGGCGCCCGCTGGGCGGCCGGGACACTCCTCGCGGCGCTGGTCACCGCGGCGGTCCTGCTCGTGGCGCTCGGCGCCCTCATCCTCCGCAACGCCACCCGGCGGCTCCGGGCCTCGGAGCAGTCGCTGCTGGCGGTCGAGGCCCAGCTCCGGCAGGCCCAGAAGATGGAGGCGGTGGGCCAGCTCACCGGCGGCATCGCCCACGATTTCAACAACATCCTGACGATCATCCTCTCCAACGTCCGCCTGCTGGAGGATCGCCTCCCCGAGGACGCCGTCGGCCTGCGGGCCGACCTCCGGGAGCTCAAGCTGGCGGCCAAGCGCGGCGGGGAGATGATCCACAAGCTGCTCGCGTTCAGCCGGGCGGAGCCGCTCCGGTTCGAGCCGCACGCGCTGGGTGAGCTGCTGCACGAATCCACCAACATCCTGCGCCACCTGCTGCCGGCCTCCATCCGGCTGGAGGTCGAGGTCGACCCGGGCACCCCGCCGGCGAGGACCGATCCCGCCGCCTTCGAGCAGATGGTCCTCAACCTGGCCACCAACGCCCGTGACGGGATGCCCGAGGGCGGCACCCTGCTGCTGAGCTTGGCGCCGGACACCATGGACGAGGCCTTCCTTCAGGGCCGGGGGTGGGGCCGGCCCGGCCGTTACGCCGCCCTCCGGGTCCGCGACACCGGTGTAGGCATGCCGCCCGACGTCCAGCAGCGGCTGTTCGAGCCGTTCTTCACCACCAAGCCGGTGGGTCAGGGCACCGGCCTCGGCATGCCGATGGTGTATGGGCTGATGAAGCAGCACGACGGGTTCGTGGACGTGGTGTCCACACCCGGTCTGGGTACGACCGTGACCCTCTACTTCCCCGCCACCGGGCCGGCACCGGCGCGGTCGGCTCCTCCCCCGGCCCCGCCGCCGCCGGCCGGCGGCACCGTCCTCCTGGTCGAGGATGAGCCGGCGCTCCGCCGGGCCGCCCAGCGCATCCTCGAGCGCCACGACTTCACGGTCATCGCGGCCTCCGACGGCGAAGAGGCCCTGGCGCTCTTCGCCGAGCACCGCCACCGGATCGGGCTGGTCCTCTCGGACGTGGTCATGCCCAGGCTGGGCGGCCCCGCGCTCCACGCCCGCCTGAAGGCCTCCGGCTCCCAGGTGCCGTTCCTGTTCATGAGCGGCTACCCGGCGCGCGAGATGCCGGACGGGGTCCCCCTCCCGCCCGAGGTTCCGCTCATTCCCAAGCCGTGGGATCCTCGGGAGCTGGTGGCCCAGGTGGCCGCGAGCCTCCATCGCAGCTAGCCCGACACCCCCGGGCGGCAAAGGAATTCCCCCCTTCATGCCGATACTCATGGAGAGCGGCCGGCGCGCGCCGGCCAGGCCTGCGGCCTGGGGGAACGAATTCCGGGGTTCCGGCGTTACTGGAGCAGACCCGATGGTGAGGCTGCGATGAAGATCATTCGAGAGAAACTGCGGTTCGTCCTGCTGGTGCTGACCGCCTGACCCTGCCCGGAAGACACAACGCGGGCCCGCACCGGCGTGCGGGCCCGCGTTGCTGTTCCGCCCATCCCAAGGGTCAGCCGGGCGGGAACACCCAGACCAGGAACTCCGGGAGGATGCGTCTCCAGGTGGCGAGGTTGTGGCCACCCTGGATGGTCAGGTGCACCACGTCGCTGCCCCGCCGGAAGCCCAGCCGGGTCAGCTCGGCCACCAGTTCCTCGGTGTCCTGGATGGAATCAATGACCCCGTCGCCGTCCCGGTCGGCATCCTCGTCCTGGAGCCCGGTCTCCAGCCACAGGCGGAGCGCAGGCTTGGCGCGGGTCTCCCGCACCCGGCCGTGCATGATCCGGCTGTTCTGCCGGGTCCGGGTGTCGGTGTCGTCGGTGCGCCACCAGAACGAGCCCGAGAACACACCCACGGCTCCGATACGCTCGGGGTGGCGCCAGGCGAGGTCGAACACCGAGAGGCCGCCCAGCGACCAGCCCATGGCCGCCGTGGCCGCGGGACCCGCCGCCACCCGGTAGCGCTGCTCGATCGCGGGCATCAGCTCATCCAGCAGGAACTGACTGTACCGATGGGCCCGGGCGCCCCGCCCCTGGGCGTTGGGGACCCCGGCAGTGCCGTAGTCCTGCATCCGGTCGGTGGCGTGCACCGCCACGACGATGGCCGGGGCCATCGCCCCGGTGCGCTGGAGCGAGTCGAGTATGACCCGCAGCTCCACCGTCTCCATGTCCTGGCCGTCGTTGGCATACAGCACCGGGTAGCGCCGGGTGCTGTCCCGGCCGTAGCCGCGGGGCAGGAAGACGTCCACCGTGCGAGCCTCCCCCAGGACGGACGATTCGAACGGCGGCAGCCGCTCCACGGCCACCCGGTCGCGGGCGCCCATGGCCAGGGACTGTCCCCCGATGATCGCCACCATGCCCCGCCGCCAGACGTCACGCCATGGATGCATCAGGACTCGTGAGAGGTTGAGGTTTCTGGCCCGGCCGTTGGCCACAAGTATACTTCGGTCGTGCCGCTCCCTGGCCCCCTCCACGGATTCCCGGCCCGGCGCTTGTCCGAGCCGCCGGGCCGGCCATGACCGATCCGCCGCTGGCGGTGCTGGCGCCGTTCGAGCGCTGGGCGGTGCGCCTCGCCCGGCGGATGAACCATGGCCGCTGGCCCAGGCTCTGGTGCTGGTGCCAGCGGCAGATCGGGGCCAGGTGGATTGCGCTCCTGGCGGAGCCGCTGTTCGAGGTGCACGGGCTTGAGCATGTCGCCGCCACCAGCCGCGACCGGCCGCTCCTCGTGGCCGCCAACCACCGCACGTTCTTCGATCTTTACGTCCTCTCCACGGTGCTGTTCCGGCGGACCACGGGGTGGCGCTCCATCCACTTCCCGGTGCGGGGCCGGTACTTCTACCAGCACCCCGGCGGAGTGGCCATCAACCTTCTCGTTGCCCAGTGGGCGATGTATCCGCCGTTCTTCCACACGCCGTCCCGGCGCCGGTTCGACCAGTGGGCGCTGGAGGAACTGTGCCAGCTCTGCCGGGCGGGGCCCGGCCGGCTAGTCGGGTTTCATCCCGAGGGCACCCGCAACCGCGGCCCCGATCCCTGGGAACTGCTGCCGCCGCAGGCCGGCATCGGGCGCCTGCTCCACGAGGCCCGGCCGGCCGCGATTCCAGTGTTCATCGGCGGGCTCACCCAGGACCTCGGCGAGATCCTGCGCCGGCGCCGGCGCGGCGGGGAACGGATCCGGATCCGGTTCGGTGCGCCGCTCGAGTACCGGGAGTTCCTGGACCGGCCAGCCGGCGGGGCGACCTATCGGGCCCTGGCCGCCATGGTGATGGCCCGGATCGCGGCCCTGGCCCGGGAGGACCGCCGGGCGGTCCTGGCCGCCGCCGCGCCTGAAGCCCCTCTCGACGAAACCGCCCCTGGACCGTAGCTTAGCGGTCCCCCTAAGGGGTCTCTCCTGGACGATTCGACCGTTGGCCTGATCTCGCTCATCGGCGTGTGGACGCAGCTGGCGGGGACCTCGCTCCTCCTCCTGCTGTTCTACCTGCTCGTCCGCCATGCCGGTGCGCGGCCCTACTTCGCCCGATGGATGCTGGCCTGGCTGGCGCTCCTGAGCGCGGTCCTGCTGGTCATTGTGCGGTATTATGTCGCGCCGCTGCTGACGGCCCCCGGCGGGCCGCTGCTGCCCCCTGCCATCGTCCTCACCCACACGCTTTACCAGTTCGCCAAGCTGCTGTACCTCGGGCTCATGCTGCAGGGATGCTGGCAGTTCGTGCACGGGGCGCCGCCCCCGCTCCGCATGGCGATCCTGCTCCCGTTCCTCGGCGTGCTGGCGTTCGCCACGGCGTTCATCGGCGGGCTGGATCGTGCCATGGCATTGCAGGCCATCGCCGCCGTGCCGGCGTTCGCCGGATGTGTCCTCCTGCTGGGCCGGCTGCCGGCGCCCCGGCGGACCATGGGGACCCGGCTCACGGCCGCGGCGTTCGGCCTGCTGAGCCTCCTGTGGCTGGGCTACGGCGTCACCTTCGGCATCGCGGTCTGGGCGCCCAAGCTGGTCGGATCCTGGCTGAGCCTGCTGCCGAGATACAACAGCTTCTTCGACACCGGCGCATCCGTGCTGCTGGCCTACGGCATGGTGGTGATCCTGCTCGAGGACGCCCGCCGGGAAGCCGAGGCGGCGCGAGCCGAACGGCTCCGGGCAGTGGCCGAGTCGGAGGCCCGGCTCAAGGCGGTGATCGAGACCGCCACCGACGCCATCATCGCCCTGGACGGCGAGGGCCGGGTGCTGCTCTTCAACGCCGGGGCCAGCCGGATCTTCG
>CAZCVG010000021.1:0-27893 GCA_964501735.1 uncultured Gemmatimonadaceae bacterium
TCTGCAGCGCCAGCAGCAGATCGGCGAGGGCGGAGGAGGAGAACGACATCCGTGTGCAATCTACATCGCCGGGCGGCGGCCGCGAGGCGGAGGGTGCGGCGAAGCCGCAACGGCGCTATTGTTTGGGGCATGGATGCTCCCCCTCCTCCCCGCCGGTCGGGTGAAACGGCCGCCATCAAGGCCTGGGCGACGGGCGCCAGCGGCATGGCCGACCAGCTCCGCCGGGGCGCATGGTATCCCGTGGTCGAGGAGACCAGCGACGGTCATGTGGTGCTGGAGGTGGACACCGACCGGGTCCGGGTGAAGAAGGACGAAGTACGGCTGCGGGGCAACCGTCCCGACAGCTGGAGCATCGTAGTCCGGACGGGAGTCATGCGGCCGACCCTGGCCGGTCCCCGGCTGGTCAACAGTTACGCCGTCTGCCCCGATTGCACCGGCCGCCAGGAGTTCGAGGGCCGGCCCGAGACGCTGATGTGCGTCCGCTGCCGCCGCGCGGCAAAGGTGGATTGGGACACCAAATACTGAACCCGGAGGCCCCCCCTTGGCTGGATTTCCGCATATGCGTGTGCGTGGCGGAAGGCCGGCGCCGGGAACAGGGTACTCCGCGGTGCTGCCCACCCGCCCGGCGGGCAGCCGGTGGACCCTCGGCGGTGTAGCAAGCGGGGTACTCCACGCCCTGCTGATCGTCCTCCTGATCCGCGCCACCTCGCCACCGCCCGCCCGTCCCGCCGACGCCGGTCCCCAGGTGGTGGTCAACCCCATCCAGCTGTCGTTCGCGCCCCCGCGGCCCGAGCCCGCCCCCGTCCCCGACCCCATAACGCAGGACCTTGCCGAGGCGGTCCCCCTCACGCCGGGGCCCGACCAGACCCCGGGCTCCCAGGCCCTGGTGACCCCCGACCCGGAGCTGAACCCCAATGCCCCGCCCGCGGCCCTGAGGGAGGAAGCATTCCGGCCCGACCCGAGCACCGACGGGGAACAGGACGCCGGAGACGAGGCCACCGTGCCGGCCGGCCTCAGCGCCGTGCCGAACCCCGAGACCACCGGCGAGCCTACCCTCGAGGCCGAGGCACGCCGGCTCTTCGGGCGGCCCTCGAGCCGGCTCGGTCCCACGTCCGGATCGCGCGACAACCGGCCCTGGGAGTCGGCCCAACTCTCCCCCAGTGACGGCTGCACCCTGCCGCCGGAGGAGGAGGGCGACTCCACGGTCCCCAAGGGCATGGCCGCCGTGGCCGGCCGGATCTATCGCGAGGACAATGGCCGCCCCCTGCCCGGCGCCCGGCTCCAGATCCTGGGCACGCCGTATGGCACCTTCGCCAACGAGCGGGGGGAGTACCGGCTGCTGTTCGACCGCAAGCTGGTGGACCGCTGCCGCACCCAGGCAGTGCGGGTCAGTGCCCCCGGCTACCAGGGGCGCGACGTGATCCTGTTCGTGGGGAGCACGCCCAACGGGGACGTGCCGTTGCGGAGGTTCTGAGGGGCCGACGGACCGACGGACCGACGGGCCGACGGACCGTTGAGGGTCGGTTGATGGGGAAGCGCGACCTTCCTCGCCATGTCTCCTTTTGAACGGCTCGACGCCTGGCATCGCTGCCACGACCTGACCCTCGCGGCGTACGTGGCTTCGCGCGACTGGCCCGATACCGAGCGTTTCGGGCTCACCATTCAGATCAGGCGGGCTGCGATTTCAGCGGAAGCCAACATCGCGGAGGGTGCCGCCAAGCGTGGCAAGCGCGAGTTCCGGCGCTACCTGGACATCGCACTCGGTTCACTCTCGGAATTCGCCTGCCTGCTCCGGGTGGCGCGCGACCTCGGCTACATCAACGAAAACGACTGGAACCGCATCGAACCGGTGCGCGCCAACGCCAGCAAAGTCACCTGGCGCCTCTACCAAGCCATGTCGCGCGGCGATCCACCCCGCCAAGGCTGACAGACGGACCGCCTGACCGCCTCACCGCCTGACCGTCGGGCCGTCGGGCCGTCGGGCCGTCGGGCCGTCGGGCCGTCGGTCAGTTCGGCGCGTGCACCGTCGCGTGCCCATAGTCCCGGTTGAAGCCGATCGTCGGCCCGTTCAGGTTGAACCCGTACTCGTTCTTGACCGGGGCGATCCACTGCCGGATCGAGCCCGGGAAGGGCTGCTTCCGGCCGTTCCGGCCGAAGGGATCGGTGTACCAGACGGTGGTGCCGTCCTTGTTGTCAATGTTGTTGTCGTTGATGTCCACGAAGCGGCGCACCCCGTTGAACTGGGAGCGGCTGTCGTCGAAGGCCAGCCCGGTCAGGGTCCCGCCGCCGGTGCTCTCGGCGCAGAGGTCGTCATCCAGGTTGCGGGCCGGGTCGAGCAGGTCGCACTCGGCGATCGGCCGCCCGGTGATCCCGGTGATGGCCGGGTCGTGGAACCGGCTGGGGAAGAACACCTGGAAGTACGGGTTGAAGTGGGCCAGGGTGTGGCCGTTCTCGGTCCGTACGCTGTTGGAGGTCTCCCAGCTCTCGTGCAGGGCCCGGCGGTAGTCGGCCCGCTGGTTAGGCCCCACATGGAGGAACTGGTCCACGCAGCTCCGGTCGGGGATGCGCCGCTGCCCGCCGCCGTTGGGCGAGTTGGCCGGGGTCGGCGCCCCGACGTCCACCCGCTGGCCGTCGCAGGTGCGGTTGAAGCCGCCGGCCTCGCCGATCGCGGTCATCATCGTCACGTGCATCTCGGTGCCGTCGGTGCACTCGACGTGGTAGACGATCTCGTGGACGTTGTTGGTGAAGGCATCCTTCGAGTGGGTGCCCTGGTGCAGCTTGGTCAGCACGTCGCACTTGACGCTGAAGATCGAGCCGGTGACGCCGTCCTGGCGCACGAACTCCACGTCGTTCTCCCAGTCCACCTTGTGGCCGAAGTGATCCTCCCGCCGGGGGTTCTGGGGATCCCACGTCTCCAGCGCCTCGTTGGCCAGCCCGAAGGGAATCGCCCCGACCTTGCCGAAGAGGTGCGAACCGCGGGGATCGCGGCCATGCTCGTGGCCGAAGCTGCAGCCCGAGGGGTCCACCGGGGGATGCCAGGTGTTGTACCGCTTGCCGTCGTTGCCGACCACCGAGTAGCGGTCATGCACCGCCTGGGTGCAGTTGTCCCCCGCCGAGGGCACCCAGATGCCGAACTGCACCGCGTTGCCGGTCTCGGTCACCGGACCGGTGCCGGAGTAGCCGGCCTCGCTGCAGGCCGAAAGCACCAGCAGGGATAGAATCGGCAGCCCGGCGGCAAGGGCCAGCCGCGGCTGATTCGAAGCGGACATCGGGTACCTCCTGAACAGCGGGAACAGGAACATGCGACGCTCGCGTGACTTCACGACCTGGGCCTTGCCGGGTGGTGATCCTGGGTGAGACGGAGTCACCCCCATGCCATCCGTCGCATCCCGGCAGCGAGTTGCTGCTAGTTGAGCCCCACCCCGATCCCGACCTGGATGAGGCTGGTGTTGGCGGAAAGATCCGAAACGGTGTCGTTGAAGCGGACATCCCCGCCGGTGGTGCCGAGGAAGTTGGCGAACGGCACCAGCGACAGCCCCCGTCCCATCGGCACCTCGTAGCCGATGCCCACCTGGCCGGCGAAGGCCTGGGTCTTCACCGAGTCATCGTCATCTTCGGCAGCGTACTTGGCCACGCCGAAGCCGGTCTTGATGAAGAGCCGGTTGCGGGGAATCGGGTACAGCACCGCGACCAGCTGGAGCGAGGTCAGCAGGTAGTCCACCTGCCCGCCCTTGTACCAGGCCAGCACCTCCGCCCCCAGCCGGACTCGCGACGCCACCGAGTATCCGGTGCCCAGGTACCCGCTGGTGCCGCCGTCCCGGCCCCCCTGGCAGATGGCGCAGGTGAGCTGGGCCGAGCCGTGCCCGATCCCGGCGCCGAGATAGAAGCCCCGATGGGTGCCCGCCTCCTGAGCCCCGAGCGCGGCGGGCGGGGCGAACAGCAGGGACACGACAAGGGCCGCGCGGTGCATCCGGCGCATGGCAACTCCGGCCTGTATTGAATCGAGATAGGGACCAACGGACGCTCACGAAGGTGCGGCAGGGCGGCGGTTCCCGTCCGTGACCCCAGTTACAGGGATTGCGTGAGCAGGCGCCGTTCGTGAGGCGGGCGAGGTCGGGAGTGTGACGGGGGACGGGAACCCGGGTGCCCAGGCAAGGCAAAGGCCCCGCCAACCGCACGGGGCCCTGGCCCATCGATTGTTACCGCCCGGCCCGGCGGCCGGTCCCCGCTAGCGCTTCCGGATCAGCTGGCCGGTACCCTCGTGATAGTAGAAGATGGGCCCCCGTCGCACATCGTCCTTCAGGTGGAGGACCCGGGCATTGCGATCGTCCCGGAGGGTCGGTTGCGTGGCAATGTTGAACGGATCGGCCGCGTTCAGGTCCACCACATACCCCAGATCCTCGATGGACCGGACCGAGGTGGCGCTCAGCGGCCGCACCGTGCCGGAGATGAACCCGGTCATCAGTTCGCTCTGGAAGATGGTTTCCCGCCAGTGGGAATCCGCCGTCCCGGGCCCGCCGGTGTTCTCGACCGGCACATTGCCGGCGCCGCCGTTGAGGTTGGCATAGGCGTTGATGGCCCCGGAACCGAGGAAAGTCGGATCGGCGGTCCCCGCCCCGTTCAGGTAGTTGGTGGGCCACAGCCCGGCGATCGGTTCCCACAAGGTGCCGTAGCCGAGGACGTGGCCCATCTCGTGGGTCACGACGTCGGTCAGCTCGTTGTTGGCGATGAGACTCGGCAGATCGGCGGTGTCGAAGAACATGGTGCCGATGAGCGTAAGCCGGGTGCCGGAGGTCCGGAGCACACAGGGACCGGCCGCCGCCAGGATGCCGCCGGCGCCATCCTCCGCCTTGAGTTCGACGTAGATCCGCACGTCGTCAATGGTGCCGGAGGCGTTGAGCGTGCCGCCGGTCGAGGTGCAGGGGCCGATATCAATGGGGTTGCTGATGGTCACGTCGGCCAGGTCCCCGGTGATCACCTGCTCCCACCGCGCCTTGGCGGCGTCGAAGGCCGCCTGGGCCGCCGCGCTGGGAGTGAAGATGTAGACCAGGTCAATCGTGAAGCTCGAAACCGTGTTCCCGCCGGTCGCCGAGAACGTGACCGGACTGCCGGTCAGCCCCGCCGCGGTGGCGGTCATGGTGTTGGCGCCGGGATTGGCGTCCACGGTCCAGCTGGACACGGTGGCAATGCCCCCGGCGTTGGTGACCTGCGAGCCGCCGGTCATACTGCCGTTGCCGGAGGTGATGGCGAAGGTCACCGCCACCCCCGCGATCGGGTTGTTGTCGAGGTCGGTCACCTTCACCGAGGGCGGAACCGACACCGGCTGCCCCACCAGCGCCGACTGCGAGGTGGTGGTGTTGGCCACGATGGTGGCCGCCGGCCCGGCGGTGATCATCACCGTGCCGGAGGTGATGCCGGTCAGGCCCCCTGAGGTGAACCGCATGGTCCGGTTCCCCACCAGCCCGTTGACACGGAGATTGCTGAAGGTGGCCTGCCCGTTGGCATCAGTGGCCACCGTGGCGGTGCCCGACACTGCGCCGCCGCCGGTCTGGATCGCCGCCGCCACGCTGATGCCGGCCTGGGCCACGGGGTCGCCGAAGGCGTCCACCACCTGGACCACCGGCGAGGGGGTGAAGGCGGTCCGGGACTGGCTGGTGGCCGGCACGCCGGTCAGAAGCTCCAGCGCCTCGGGCACCCCTGGCTGGGGATCGTTCCCGCCGGTGCTGGACTTGCAGGCGGCGATCAGCCCGCCGGCCACCACCACCAGGGTGGGGAAAAGCCACGGCCGGCGTGCAAAACGAACCACCTGCCCCGCCCGGCCGACGGCCGGCATCAGCGCGCTAATCATAGGCCTGCCCTGAACTTAGGAGTGGTAATGAGACTGTCGCGATCGCCCGCCGGAGGATCGCGGGGCAACCCCCGCGCCACCGCGCTCCCCCGGGGGTCCGGGGGAGGCCTTCCCTCGGACGACCATGGGCTCCACAATCATAACATTGACAGGGCCATCCGGGGCGGGTGAGACTGCTGCGCGGCGCCGTTCGTTGCTTGCCATGCCACCGAAGGTCGGGGCCGCCAGACCGCCGCCCCGGCCCTCCCCCGCCGCTGCCCACTCTCCTCGAAGCCGGAGATTGCATGAACCACCCCGACGTCCGCCACTACATCGCAGGCCGGTTCGTGGCCGGCGGCCCGCGGTTCCTCGATGTCCACAACCCCGCCGATGGCCAGGTGATCTCCCGGGTGCCCCTGGGTGACGCTGGCACCGTGGACCAGGCGGTGGCCGCCGCCACCCGGGCTTTTCCCGCCTGGAGCGCCACCCCCATCAAGGAGCGGGTGCAGGTCTTCTACCGCTACAAGACCCTGCTCGAGAAGCACCTGCGGGAGCTGTCGGCGCTCATCACCGAGGAGCACGGCAAGCTCGCCGGCGAGGCCGAGGCCGAGATCCTCAAGGCCATCGAGCTGACCGAGTTCGCCTGCTCCCTGCCCCAGCTCGCCGCCGGCGAGGTGATGGAGGTGAGCCGCGGGGTCGAGTGCCGGCTGGAGCGGGTCGGGCTGGGCGTGGTGGCGTCCATCAATCCCTTCAACTTCCCCTCGATGGTGCCCCACTGGACGATCCCCAACGCGATCGCCCTGGGCAATACCTTCATCATGAAGCCCTCGGAGCAGGTGCCGCTCTCGGCGGGCCGGATCGCCGAGCTGCTCCAGGAGGCGGGGCTGCCGGATGGGGTGTTCAACGTGGTCCACGGGGACCGGGCCGTGGCCGAGGCGTTGTGCGACCATCCCGGCATTCAGGCGATCACCTTCGTGGGTTCCACCAAGGTGGCCCAGGCGGTGTACCGCCGGGCCACCGGCAACCTCAAGCGGGCGCTCTGCCTGGGCGGGGCCAAGAACCACGTCATCGTCATGCCCGACGCCGATCCCGAGATGGCCGCGGGCGGCGTGCTGGCGGCGATGTCCGGGTGCACCGGGCAGCGCTGCATGGCGGCCTCGGTGATGATCGCCGTCTCCGCCACCGACCACATCGTCGCCCGGCTGGCGGAGCAGGCCCGGGCCATGGTCACCGGGCGGGACGTGGGGCCGGTGATCAACGCCGCCGCCAAGACCCGGATCGAGTCGTTCATCGCCGAGGCGGTCGGGGCCGGCGCCACCCTGCTGGTGGATGGCCGGGGCGCCAGCGTGAAGGGCAAGGAGGGCGGCTGGTACGTGGGCCCCACGGTGCTGGACCACGTGACCCCCGAGATGAAGCTGGCGCAGGAGGAGGTCTTCGGGCCGGTGCTGGCCATCGTGCGGACGAAGGACCTCGACCAGGCCATTGCGGTGGAGAACGCCTCCCCCTACGGCAACGCCGCCGCCATATTCACCGAGTCGGGCGGCGCCGCCCGGAGCGCCATGGAGCGGGCCTCGGCCGGCATGGTGGGGGTGAACGTCGGCGTCCCGGTGCCGCGCGAGCCGTTCGGGTTCGGCGGCTGGAACGACTCCCGCTTCGGCGTGGGTGACATCACCGGCAAGGGCTCGATCGAGTTCTGGACCAAGAGCCGGAAGATCACCTCGAAATGGAACCGGGACGCCGGCACCAACTGGATGTCGAAGTGACGGTCGCCGGCGGGCACAGGCCCGCCGGCCATCAGTGAGCGGGGATCTCACGAGCATGTAGTGGGGGCCATCCCTGGAGGTCCCCCGGCCGCACGCAGCTGCCTGACAAGGTGCCTCCCATGACCGCCACCGCGCCCTCGCGCCCCGCCCTGCCGCCCACCGACCACCGCCCCCGGCCCTACAATGGCCCCTCGAAGGCGGACGTGCTGGCGCTCCGCCAGCGCTACACCAACCCCGCGATCTTCACGCTCTACAGGGAGCCGCTGATGATCGTCGAGGGCCACATGCAGTACCTCTTCGACGAGACCGGGCGGCGCTACCTCGACCTGTTCGCGGGCATCGTCACGGTGTCGGTGGGGCACTGCCATCCGAAGGTCACCCGGGCCATCCAGGAACAGGCCGCCGCCCTGGCCCACACCACCACCATCTACCTCCACCCCAACTTCCCGCGCTTCGCCGAGAAGCTGGCGTCGAAGATGCCGCCGGGGCTGGACGTGACCTACTTCGTCAACAGTGGCAGCGAGGCCAACGACTTGGCCCTGCTCATGGCCCGCGCCTACACCGGCGCCCAGGACGTGATCGCGGTGCGGAACAGCTACCATGGCGGCTCCTCGGCCATGATGGCCGCCACCAGCCACCACACCTGGAAGTACCCGCAGCAGATCAACAGCGGCATCCACCACGCCATCTGCCCCGACCCCTACCGCAGTCCCTTCACCGGCAGCCCGGAGGAGATCGCCTCGAAGAGCGCCAACGAGGTGCGGGAGATCATCCGCTACTCCACCCCCGGGAAGATCGCCGCCTTCATCGCCGAGCCGATCCAGGGCGTGGGTGGCGCCACCCGCTGGGCGCCCAACTACCTGCGCGAGGCCTACGCCGCGGCCCGCTCCTACGGCGGCCTGTGCATCGCCGACGAGGTGCAGACCGGCTTCGGCCGCACCGGCGAGCACTACTGGGGCTTCCAGAACTCCGGGGTGGTCCCCGACATCGTCACCATGGCCAAGGGCATCGGCAACGGCGCCCCGCTGGCCGCCGTCACCACCCGGCGGGAGATCGCCGAGACCCTGAAGCAGCGGATCCACTTCAACACCTTCGGCGGCAACCCGATCAGCATGGCGGCCGGGCTGGCCACCCTCGAGGCGATCGAGGCCGACGGCCTGCAGCAGAACTGCAAGGCGCTGGGCACCCGTTTCCTCGCGGGACTCGAGGACCTCAAGCGCCGCCACCCGCTGATCGGGGACGTTCGGGGGCAGGGGCTGATGATCGGGGTGGAGCTGGTCCGCGACCGCGGCACCAGGGAGCCCGCCCGGGAAGAGGCTCTCGCCGTGATGGAACACGCCAAGGATCTCGGTGTGCTGCTCGGCAAGGGCGGGCTCGACGGGAACACGCTGCGTATCAAGCCGCCAATGTGCCTCTCGGCGGCGGATGTGGAGTTTGCGCTCGAGGTGCTGGACGCGGCGATCGGCAAAGCGGGCCGGTAGCGGCCGCCTGCGAATTCCGGGCGGCATCGGGCCGTCGTGGCGCCACCAGCAGGGACATCGGCCCTGCCACGCACGGCACGAGCGTGAGGCATGAGGCGGGGACAGGTGAGATACCCTGTCCCCGCCTCTTCGCGTACCGGCCACTGTCAGGCGCGCGGTGAGGACCTCAGGACGAGAACCCGATCCCCAGACGATCCAGGATCCGCAGCATCAGCCCCGGCGGCTCGCCCTGGTCCACCCGCCGGAGCGCCCGGGTAACGGCGCCCACCGCCAGGCCCCGAAGCGGCTCGGGCGGGTACGGGAACGGCCGCCGGGTCACCAGTTGCAGGTCCAGCAGCTCGCTGGGCTGCTCCAGCGCCAGGTGGGCCAGGATCCGGCCGGCGATCCGGGTGCTGCCCAGTCCGTGGCCGGTGAAGCCAAGCCCGTACGTCACCTTGCCGCCCAGGGCGTGGCCGAAGTAGGGCGTGAGGCGGGTGGTTGAGCAGATGGCGCCACCCCAGCGGAACGGCCACCGCAGGCCCGCCAGATCGGGAAAGTGCCGGCGCCAGCTCGCCTCCAGGGCGGCGTAGTGGGGCGGTGAATGATCGCAGGAGGGATCCACCCGGTTGCCGCCGAAGTACGCCGCCTCACTGGTGCCCCAGAGCACCCGCCCGTCGGCGGTGGGGCGGTAGTAGTTGAAGAAGGTCCGTCCGTCGGTGATCCCCTGCCGGTTGCGCCAGCCGATCAGCTCCCACTGCGCCGCCGTCAGCGGCTCGCTCACCAGGATGTAGTCGTAGAGCGGGATGAACCGGAACAGCACCCTGGACAGCAGGTGGTGGGTGTACGCGCTAGTGGCAAGGACGACCCGCGGCGCCCGGAGCTCCCCCCGCTCGCCCAGCACCCGGACGCTGGCGCCGGCCTCCTCCAGGCGGGTCACCGTGGTCCGCTCGTACACGCTGACGCCGAGCCGCTCCGCCTCCCGCCGGAGCCCATCGGTGAACTTGGCCGGGTCGAGGATCCCGCCCCGGGACACCGCCACCCCGCCCTGATAGAGGGGGGAGTGCACTTCAGCCCGCACCTCGTCCGCCGAGAGCAGCCGGAAGCTGTCCACGCCCAGCTGCTCGGCCACCTCGACGCTCTTCTTCGCATCCTCCACCTGGGCCGGCGTGAGCGCCACCATCAGCCGCCCGGTCGGTTCCCAGTCGCAGGCGATGCGCCGCTCGGCCATGAACGCCAGCAGCTCACGGACGTTGCTCTCGCCCAGCCGGCTCAGCCGCCGGGCCTCCTCCAGGCCGAAGTGCTGGATGGCGAGGGCATGGCTGTGGTCCACGGTCTCCGACAGCATCCCCGCGTTCCGTCCGCTGGCACCGAACGCCGCGATGCCCTGCTCCACCACCGCCACCCGGCGCCCGGGCGCCAGCTGCTTGAGGAAGATGGCGGTCCAGAGTCCGGTCAGGCCCGCGCCGACGACCACCACGTCGGCCTCCTGCCGGCTTTCGAGCGTGGTGCCTTCGCGCGCCGGCAGGCCGGCGAGCCAGAAGCAGTCGGATTCAATGGTCATGGAGATGTACCGGCAGGCAGGCCCGCACCGGCGGGGCCGGCCAGCCGGCCGGCTCCGCCCGCCCCGCGGTCAGGGCTCACTCGATCATCACATGGGCCCAGGGCTTGCCCGGGTACATGAGCCAGGGCAGCCCGTCGCCCGGGCGGGCGGAGAGGCCGGTGGACTCGGGTGTCGCGTAGGGGATGTACACCACTCGAAGGCCCTCAGGGCTCCGGGCCAGGCCGGTGGCCGCGTCCACGCTGTCGGCGGGGGCGTAGAGGTTGTACAGCAGGCGCGGCCCGTCCGGCATCTTGAGGGCGCCGGACTGCACCTCGGCCAGGCGGACACTGTCAATCTCGCGCCGCGACCGGCCCTCAGCCCGGAGCTCGCGCCCGCGGGACATGAAGGGATCCAGGTCCTTGTGGTAACAGGAGACGTGCCAGCTCGATTCAGAGGGATCGTCGGCCAGGCAGACCATCTCGTTGCTCCCCTGCCGGAGCAGCGCCGGACGATGATAGTTGCGGTAGCCGATGACCGTGGCGTTGGCCCGGTAGACCTCCGGGGCCGCGCTCACCGCGCCGGCAATCTGGATGTCCGGCGCCGGCACCTGGGCCGCGAGCGGCGTGGCAGTGACAACAGTGGCGAGCAGCGCGGCAAACCGGATGCGCATACGAAGTGCTCCAGGGCGGTGGGAAGGACCGTGCGAAGAGTGGCTCAAATCAACCGGCCCGCTCCCGCTCCGCAAGTGGGCCGGGGCCGGCCCGGTCCAGCCGGAGCTCGCGGCGGCACCCGTGGCAGGTTACCTGGCGGGGCAGGCGGACCGGGGCGCCGGTCAGTCCCAGCGACTGCTCCCGGCCGCAGAACGGGCAGGTCCCCCGGGCACTCGAGAAGACCGCGTCCTGCCTGAGGCGGCGGAGCCCCAGCACCGCCCCGGTGACCAGGGCGGCGGGGGGGAAGAAGAAGTGGACCAGGGGAATCGGCAGGGTGATCAGGGCGGCGACCAGACCGGCACCGAGGACGGTGCCGGCCCGCCTGACCCGCTCGCCACGGGCCAGGGAATGCACCAGGGCGACCCCCGCCGCGGGGGCCGCCCCGAATCCACTCACCGAGAGCTGCAGCGGCTCGTCACTCACCTGCGGAGCGTAGCCCGGCGCCGCGTGCCCGGCAACCCTGGCCCGGGCCGCCCGGCCAACGGCTTACGACATCCGGCGCTCGGCGGCCAGCAACTCCTCCTTGCGGGGCAGGCCCCAGCGATAGCCGCCCAGCGAGCCGTCGCTCCGGATGACCCGGTGACAGGGGACGATCACCGCCGCATGGTTGGCGGCTACCGCGCTGGCGACCGCCCGCACCGCGCGGGGCTTCCCCACCTTCCGGGCCAGCTGCTGGTAGCTGACGGTCTCGCCCGGAGGGATCTCCAGCAGGGCGCGCCACACCCGCCACTGGAAGGCGGTGCCGGCCAGGTCCAGCGGCAGCGCATCCCCGCCGGCCGCGGCGCCCGGCCGGGCAATCCGCGCCGCCACCTGCCTGACAAGTTTCCCGAGCCACTCCTCGGCGCCGTCATCCACCCGTGCCAGCGTGGCCCGCGGAAACTGGTGCTTGAGGTCCCTCGCCAGGGCGGCGTCGTGGTCCCCGAGCAGCACCGCGGCCACGCCCCGCGTGGTCACCCCCACCAGCAGCCGCCCGAACGGCGACGCCACGATGGTATACCGGATCTCCATACCCGCCCCTCCCTGTCGGTAGGCGCCCGGCGTCATGCCGAGCAGCACGTGGGCCCGCTCATAGAGCCGGCTGCTGGAGCCGAACCCGGTCTCGAAGGTGGCCCGGCTCACGCTCGACTCCTGCCGGAGCGCGGTGCGGAGCCGCCCGGTCCGGAGCGACTCCGCGTACTCGCGGGGCGAGAGTCCCACCAGCCGCTTGAAGGTGCGCTGCAGGTGGCCCGGGCTGAGCCCCGCCTCCCGCGCCAGGGTGGCCAGGCGCACCGGCTCCCCGGCGTGGCGCTCCAGGTACGCCCGGGCCTTCTCCACGGCGCGCCGGGCAGCGTCCGGCCCGCCCCCCTCGGGCCGGCAGCGCTTGCAGGCCCGAAATCCGGCCGCCCGGGCCAGGGCGCCACTGGCAAAGAACCGCACCCGGTCCCGCCGGGGGCGGCGCGACGGACAGGAGGGCCTGCAGAACACGCCGGTGCTGGTGACGCCGTAGACGAAGTGCCCGTCCTGCGACGCATCCCGGGAGGCGACCGCCTCCCAAGCCACTCCCTCGCTCACTCCACCCGTCTCCCCGTCCGGCCGGCTCATCTGGACTCCCTTCGGTTCCCGGTTCCGTCTTCGGAGAGTAAGATGAACCGGGGGCCCGGGAGAGGCTATCCGGACCTTGCGATCGAATCGAAACCCCGCCGCGGGCGCCGGCATAAGGCGTGGGGGACGCACCCCTCCCGGACCGCGCGGGGGCGGCGCCCACGACGTTCTGTTCCATCGTTCAGCCAGGGGGGCACCATGTGGGGACGGGGGATCATCTGGTTTCTCGCCGTGGGCATCATCTCCGGGTGGCTGGCCGGCAAGCTTTTCAAGGGCAAGGGATTCGGGCTGGTCGGTGACCTGGTCATCGGGATCCTGGGCGCCGTGGTGGGCAGCTGGCTGTTCGGGCTGGTCGGCATCGCCGCGTGGGGATTCATCGGCAACATCATCATCGCGGTGGTCGGCGCACTGGTGCTGCTCTACGTGGTCCGGATGGTCAAGACGGGCTGACGGGGCCACGGGCCCCGGTTTGTGCTATACTCCGGCCGGAGCCCGGGCCATGACGGGAGCAGAGGGGCCGGGGCAGCTTCGGTCCGACTTACGACTCGCTTTGGAGAGGACGTCCGCCATGCACGTGCAGATCAACACCGACAGCGCCACCGACGGCAATGCGACCCTGGTCGAGCAGGTGGAGACCGCGGTGCGCGGCAGCCTGAACCGCTACAGCGAGCAGATCACCCGGGTGGAGGTGCACCTGGGCCATGAGAGCGGAAGTGTCACCACCGGGACCAATCACCGCCGCTGCCTGCTGGAGGTTCGCCTCGCCGGCCGCCAGCCCCTGGCGGTGAGCCACCAGGCGGGAACCCTGGAGCAGGCGGTCAGCGGCGCTATCGACCGGATGAAGCGCTCGCTCGAGAGTACCCTCGGCCGGCTGGCCGGTCACTGAGGCGCCGGACGCGCGCTGCGTTCAGTGTCGGCCCTGGTGGGGCCTGAGGCGACGGCTCAGGCCGGGTGGCGCATCAGCCGGGAGACGATGGGTCCCAGGGTGAGCCCCTGCACCAGGATGGAGAAGCAGACCGCCACGTAGGTCGCAGTGATCAGCAGCCCCCGGTGCTCCGACGGGGGCAGTGACAGGGCCAGGGCCACGGAGATACCGCCCCTGAGCCCGGCCCAGGTCAGGATCTTCACCACATGCGGGCTGAAGGTCCGGGCCCGTCGGAGCAGGGCCACTGGGATCCACACACTCGCGCCGCGGGCCAGCAGCACCACGGGGATCATGGCCAGGCTGGCTACCAGCGCGGGCCCCCGGAAGTCGAGGATGACCACCTCCAGGCCGATCAGCACGAACAGCACCGCATTCAGGAAGTCGTCCACCAGTTCCCAGAAGGCATCGAGCCGCTCCCGGGTGTTGGCGGACATGGCCAGCGCCCGGCCCTGGTTCCCCACGAACAACCCCGCCACCACCATCGCCAGCGGCCCCGAGAGGTGCAGCCGGTGGGCCAGCGCGTAGCCGCCGGTGACCACCGCGAGGGTCAGCAGGATCTCCACCTGGTAGTTGTCCACCCGGCGCAGCAGCTGGTAGGCGACCCAGCCAAGCGCCGCCCCGTACAGGAGACCGCCCAGCGCCTCGGTGGCAAACAGCCGCACCACCGCCTCCGCCGACACCGGGCCGGGGCCCGCCCCCAGCTGGAGGAGCACCAGGAACACCACCACCCCGATGCCGTCGTTGAAGAGCGACTCCCCGGTGATCTTGGTGAAGAGCGAGGCCGGCACGCCGGCCTGCTTGAGCACCGCCCCCACCGCGATCGGGTCGGTGGGCGCCAGGACGGCGCCCAGGATGAGGCAGGGGAGGAGCGGCACCGCCAGCCCCAGCCACCCGAAGACGAGCCAGGCCAGCCCGCCCACGAAGGCGGTCGAGACCAGCACGCCCAGCGTCGCCAGGGTCGCGATGATGCCCTTCTGCCCCAGGATGTCGTCGAGGTTGAGGTGGAGCGATCCCGCGAAGAGCAGCGCCCCCAGCATCCCGTTGAGCAGCGCGTCATCGAAGTCGATCGCCTGCACGAAGGCCAGCACCGGCTCGAGCGGCACTGCGCCCGAGCGGCCCAGCGCCACCAGGGCCAGGGACAGGCCCAGCGACATCGTCATGAGGCCGATGGTGGTGGGCAGGCGGACGTAGCGGTGATTGACCCACGAGAACAGCGCGGCCATGGTGGTGAGGACCGCGAGCATCTCGAACGTGGACATGGCGTGGACCCTGGCCGGGCCGGGCTGAAGTGAGGCTGCCGGGACAGGACGGCGTCAGGCGTGGCCGTCGTCGTCGTCGTCGGGCGGCTCGCCCAGCCAGCCCCGGCGGCGGAAGTAGAGGAGCATCGCCCCGGCGGTCAGAACCATCACCACCAGCAGGGCCGGGTAGCCCCAGGGCGAATGCAGCTCGGGCATCGCCTCGAAGTTCATCCCGTAGATCCCCGCGAGGAAGGTCAGCGGGATGAAGATACTGGCCATGATGGTGAGCAGCTTCATGACCTCGTTGGTCTTGTTGCCGAGGGCCGAGAGGTAGGTGTTGAGCAGCGCGGACACCAGCTCGAGATGGCTGTCCACCACGTCCACGACCTGGGCCGCATGATCGTAGGTGTCCCGGAGGTACATCCTGACCTCCGGGCTCATGAAGGGGCTGCCGTCGCGCAGCAGGCGGTTGAGCGCCTCCCGCTGGGGCCAAATGCCCCGCCGCAGGCCCAGCAGGACCACCTTGAGCCGGTTCAGCCGGGCCAGGGCGCGCGGTCCCGGCCGGGTGAGGATCTGCTCCTCGAGCCGGGCCAGGACCTCGCCCAGGTGCTCCAGCACCGGGTAGTAGCCGTCCACGATCGTGTCGAGCAGCGCATACCCGAGGTAGTCCGCTCCCGAGCGGCGCATCGGGCCCAGCCCCTCCCGGATGCGGACCCGGACCGGGTCCAGCACGTCGCCGTAACGCTCCTGGAATGAGAGCACGTAGCCCTGCCCCAGCACCAGGCCCACCTGCTCGGCATCCACGTCGGTGGTGCCCTCGATCCGGGCCATGCGGGTGATGATCAGGAGCTGGGTCTGGTAGTCCTCGATCTTGGGGCGCTGCGGGGCATTGACCACGTCCTCCAGCGCCAGGGGGTGCAGGCCGAACCGCTCCCCCAGCCGGCGGAGGATCCGCTCGTCGCCCAGGCCCTGCACGTCAATCCAGGTGACACCCGCCTGCCCCGGCGGCGGCGGACCGAGGGTTCCGGGATCGCTCACCGGTCCCTCCTCCACCCCGTCCGGCCCGTAGCGGATCACGTGAATCCGGGGCGGCAGCGCGCCGGGCTCCACGACCAGGGTCCCGGGGCGGGCGCCTACCGGCGGATGCCGCTTGCGAAAGGGGGTCAGCACCCGTGGCTCCTCACGCCGCCCGGCCCGCGAGCGCGGCCGAAACGTCGGGGTCGAGGTGCAGGTCCAGCTGCGGGAAGGCGATGACGATGCCCTGCTGCTGCAGCGCCCACCAGATGGCCTCGTGCAGGTCGGACGACGCCTGCAGCTGGTCCCAGGGCCGGTCAATCCACACGCCGACCTTCCAGTCCACGCTGTGGGCCCCGAAGCCGGTCATGAAGACCGCCGGGTCCCGGGTGGAGGCCCACCGGGTCCCGGTGGCGCGGGCCGCCTCGAGGAGAGTGGCCCGCACCAGCGCCATGTCCGAGGCGTAGGCCACGCCCACCGACACCGTCACCCGGTAGTCGGACTCGCGCAGGGTGTAGTTGGTGACGGTGGTCTCCACCAGGACCGAGTTGGGGATGATGAGGTCCTTGCCGTCCTTGGTCTGGGCCACGCAGGAGCGGATGCCCACCTCACCCACCTTGACCAGCTTCCCTTCCACCTCCAGCAGGTCGCCGGGCTTGATGGCCCGTTCCGACAGGAGGATGACCCCCGCGACGAAGTTCTGGGCGATGCTCTGCATGGCGAACCCGATGCCGACGGCGAACACCGCCCCGGCCGCGAACATCGCGGCCAGCTCGATGCCGGCGGTGCTCAGGGCCACCGCGAAGCCCATGATGAGGACGGTGTAGTAGATCAGCCCGCTGACCGACCCGACCACGTCGGTCCGGGCCCCGCGCCGCACCAGGGAACGTTCCACCAGCCGCCGCAGCCCGCGGGCGAGCCACACCGTGGCGAGCATGACCACGAGGCTGGCGAGCAGGGTGGAGACCGTGACTACGGTGTCGCCGATGGTGAACAGCCGGATCTCGAGGGCCCGGCCCAGCGCCTGCATGAGGTCTCGCATGGATGTGGTGTCCCCCTTTCCGGTGGTGCGGCGTGCGGGCCGGCGGGGTGGCGCCGGCGCGTGAATTGACCCGGGCCTCGTGGGCTTCTATTGTGCCTGAAGACCCATGCCGACCCCTCCCCCAGCGCGGCGGCGCGCCGCCCGCTCCGCCGCCGCCCCCGCCATCGCCGAGATCCTGCACGGCCTGCGACAGGTGGTGAAGGCGCTCGAGGACAGCTCCCGGGAGCTGTACCTGGCGTATGGCCTCACCGCCTCACAACTCTGGCTGCTGCGCACGCTGGAGGCCCATGGCCCCCTGGCGGCCGGCACCCTGGCCCGCCAGCTGGCCATCCATCCCAGCACGCTGACCGCGCTGGCGGAGCGGCTCGAGCGGCGGGGCCTGGTGAGCCGGGCGCGGGAGGCGGGGGACCGGCGCTTCGTCCGGCTCCGGCTCACCCCGGCCGGCCTGCGGCTGGCGTCCCGGGCTCCGGCCACCCCGCAGGGGCGCCTGGTGCGGGCCATGGAGGCGATGCCGGCGGCCCGGCGGCGCCAGCTGCAGGCGGCGGTGGCGGACCTGGTGGTGGCGCTGGATGCCGGCGCGCTGGACCCGGCCCCGCTGTTCACCCGCCTGGACCGCTGAGCCCGGCCCCGTCCCGCCGCACTAGTTTTATGACATAACAATCATGAATCTAACCCCGCGCCCCCGGTCGTGCACAGGGGCGGCCCGCCGCCTGGCAGGCCGCCCCTGGTTCGCTTGGTGACCGGGCGGCGTGCCGCGCCCGCTCAGCGCCAGCCCCGCAGCTGGCGCACGTAGTCGTGCAGCAGCAGGAACTTCTCGTACACCACCACGCCCTTCCGCTTCTGCCCGAACTCGGCGAACAGCTCCCGGAGCCGGCCCCGCCGGGTGACGTAGAACCGGAAGGTCTCGGCGAAGTCCTCCTGCGGGTGCTTGTCGGCGTAGACGCTCACGTGATCCACCGGGCTGATCGCCACCCGGCGCCGCTGGAAGTAGACCCAGGTGTCATCCATGCCGCGATAGACCTGGTCCACCTCGCCGAAGGTGCGCTGGAAGCGCGGCGTCCGGGTCCAGGCCCAGTGATGGTACAGAAAGCTGTGGCCCAGCTCGTGGCAGATCAGCCCGACCAGCATGGTCCACGGGATTTCGTCCCGGGTCCGCTTGCCCACCACGTAGCGCTGCTCGATCTCGATGATCTTCGGGTGCCGCGGGTCCACCCCCGAGATCCCGGGTCTGAGCAGCACCCGGTAGCCCCAGTCCCTGAGCCCCGACACCAGCAGCAGGCGCCGCACCCGGGTGAGGGCCCGGGGAATCAGGTTGCGCCCGGTGGCGTCGTCGCCGCACCACGGGCAGGTGTTCATCCAGTCGTCCACGCCCCGGGCGCAGTGGGGGCAGTCGCCCTCGAACTTGTCGTCCTCGTTCCAGCCCTGGGGCCGGCCGCACCAGGGACAGAACGGCATGGGGTACTGTACCCCCCCGCCGCAGCCCCAGTCGCAGTTGGCGTCGTGGCGGAAGCCCTTGGGGGCGCGGAGCGGCTTCTCGCTCGAGACCCCCTCCTCGTAGATGTCGGTCCCGCACCAGGGGCACCAGCTGTGGTGGTCCGAGACCATCCAGCCGCACCGGTGGCACTCGGCCCCGGTGAGCTGGTGGATGTCGCCCCAGCGCTGGGCCCGGCTGCAGCTGGGACAGTACGGCCAGTAGCGCTTGAGGGCGTACCCGCAGACGCAGCGGGTCTCGGGGGTCGGGTAGGGCTCGCGCCGCTTACGCCTGGTCATCACGGGCCACCGCCTCGTCCACGATCCGCTGGATGAACTCGTGATACGCCATGCCCGCCTTTTCCGCCGCGTTGGCGGCGTCGTGCCCCCACGAGATGAAGGGGTTGGCGTTGGCCTCGATGAACCAGACCTCCCCCGCCGGGGTGAGCCGCACGTCCAGCCGGGCATAGTCGCGCAGCCAGAGCGCCCGGTAGGCGGTCCGGCACACCTCCTCCAGCCGCTGCCGGGCCGCCTTCGCGATCCGCCGGGCGAAGACGTTCCTGATGCCCTTGCGCTCGCGGTAGCCCTCGTCCCACTTGGCGCTCCGGGTGGCGATCCGCTCCTCCGGCCGGGTCACCTTGTCGAAGACCATTTCGGTGACCGGCAACAGCTCCACCCCGTCCCCGTTTCCCAGCATGCTCACGTACAGCTCGCGTCCCTCCACGTACTCCTCCACGATGGCCGGCTGCTCGAACCGCTCATGCACGAAGGCCACCCGCTCCGCCAGGGACTCCCTGTCCTTCACCACCGAGGCCTGGGCGATGCCCTGCGAGGCATCGGACTGGAGCGGCTTGATGATGAGCGGGAACTCGAGCTCCGGCGCCCGGGTAACCCGCTCGCCGGGCCGGTAGGTCACGAACCCGGGCACCCGGATCCCGTGCCAGGCCAGCACCTTCTTGCTCATCGCCTTGTTGCGGGTCACCAGCAGGCCAAGCGGGCTGGAGCCGGTGTAGGGCCAGCCACCGGACTCGAAGAAGGCGGGGTAGAGGTAATCGAGGTTGGCGTCGCCCCGGAGCGACTCGGCGGCGTTGAAGACCAGGTCGGGGTGGAACTCGGCCAGCTGGACCATGAGGGTGGCCAGGTCGTTCTTCGCGCCCAGCAGCCGCACCTCGTGCCCGTGCTCCTGCAGGGCGTTGGCCACCTGGTATTCCATTTCGGGCTCATCCCGGTGCCACGCCGCGACTTCCTTCCGCATCTGGCGCTCGTGATCCTCCGGGCCCCAGTTGGCGTAGGGAGTGTCGAACACGACGGCAATCTTCACGGGATCTGGGGTAGGGGTTCGCCGAGCGGCGGGCATGCCGCCGGGGCCGGGGTAGCTTACCGGGCCCCGAAGGGCGCAGCAACCCCGGCGGCCGCGGGTGGGGGACCGCTACACCTCTCCGGAGTCCCGGTGCCCGGCCGACCGGGGCGGTGCCGGGTCACCTTTTTTCGCCCGGTCCGGCTGGTGCACCGCCTCCCGGCGGTCCACCAGCGCCTCCAGTCCCGCGAGGATCGCCCAGTTGGCCTGGGCCGGCGTCACCTGGGGGTGATCGGCCAGGAAGGCATCCAGCCCCCGGCCATCCCTGAGGTATTCGATCAGGCTCTGGAGCGACACGCGCGTCCCCCGGATGACCGGGACAGAGGCCATCATGCCGGATGAGTAGAGCCGAGGATCGTGGTCACTGGTCACTGGAGCCTCCTTCCCGCGGGACCGCGGCCCCGAAGTCCCGGGGCCCTGAATACACCTAAGCGGAAAAGACGGCCCGGCACAAGGGACGGCGTTTGCGATAGCCGCGGGCCGGCCCTACGTTGGGAGACCGTGTCCCTCCCGGCTCCCACCCTGTGGCAGGTCGAGGTACCCGGCGGCGGAACCATCTCCGCTGCCTGGGACCCGGCTCCCGCCGCTGGTCCCCGCCAGGTGTTCATCTGTGCCCACGGCGCCGGCGGCCACATGGCCGACCGCTCGGTCCTGGCGGTGAGCGCCGCGCTCCGCCAGCGGCAGCTCCATGTGGTGCGCTTCAACTTCCCCTACCGCGAGTCGGGGTCCGGCCGCCCCGACCCGATGCCCAGGCTGCTGGCCAGCCTGCGCGCCGTGGTGGCGTGGGTGCGCACCGAGCTGTCGCCGGACCTCCTGGTCCTCGGCGGCCGCTCGATGGGGGGCCGGGCGGCCTCGGTACTGGTCGCGGACGGGCACCCCTGCGACGGCCTGCTGCTGCTGGCCTATCCGCTGCATCCGCCGGGACAGCCGGAAAAGCTCCGGACGGCACACCTGCCCGGCATCCAGGTGCCGGTACTCAGCTTCAGCGGCACCCGTGACGCCTTCTGCCAGCGGGACCTGATGGACACGGTCGTGGCCAGGCTGGGGCCGCGATGGACCATGCAGTGGCTGGAGGGCGCGGACCACAGCTTCCACGTGCTGAAACGATCCGGCACTACCGACGCCGCCGTGCTGGCGCATGTGGCCGACCTGACCAGGGCGTGGGTGGACTGGCTGGCCAAGGCCAGGGGATGACCCGCCGGGCGGGTGCCCGCGTTGCGGCGACCTGTCCCGATCGCCTACTTTGCGGTCACCCCCGCCCTGACCCTGCCAGCCCAGCCACTGACGCCGCCGCATTTCCCCAGCTCGGGCACGCCGACTATGCGCCACAGCGGTGAAACCTCCAGGTGGACCATGCGCGGGAAACAGTGGTTCGGGCCGGCCCTGACGCTCGTCGTCGCGCTGCTGTCCCAGCTGTTCGCTGCTTCTCCGCTCCGGGTGCCCAACCCCCCGGCGCTGCTGGTGCTGCTGATCGTCTACTCCGCCTTCCAGGGTGGCCTCATCGCAGGGCTCCTGAGCGCGGTGGTTTCCTGGATCTATGTCGCCTACTTCTTCTCCAATCCTGGCGAGCCGTTCGTCTATACCGACGAGAATCTCCGCCGGGTGGTGCTGTGGGCGCTTGCCATGCCCGCGATGGCGGCGCTGGTGGGCCGGCTGCAGCACCGCGCCGCGTTGCTCCCGGGGGTCGAGGCCCGCAACGAGGAGCTGCGGGAGCAGGTCGCGGCCCGGGAGCGGACCGAAGCGATGCTGGCGGCCCGCGCCAGGCAGCAGGCGGTCGTGGCGGAGCTGGGGCGCCTGGCCCTGGCGGGGACCGGACTGCCGGCGCTCTTCGACCACGCGATGGCCGGCCTGGGAAACAGCTTCGGGGTGCAGTATGGCGCGGTGTTCGAGCTCGAGCCCGGCGGCTCCACTCTCCGGCTGGTGGCGGGCACCGGCTGGCCGCCGGGGGTGGTGGGACAGGCCGTCGTCGGGGCCGAGGCCGACTCGCAGGCCGCCTACACCCTGCGCCACCAGGGACCCGTGGTCGTGTCCGACCTCCAGCAGGAGACCCGGTTCCGGGGCTCTCCCCTGCTGCGCGAGTACGGTGGGGTCAGCAGCCTGAGCGTCATCATCGGCCCGCACGACCGGCCCTTCGGGGTGCTCGGCGCCCATACCACCCACCGCCATGACTTCACCGCCGATGACGTGACCCTGTTCCAGTCGGTGGCCAACGTGCTGGCGGTGGCCATCGAGCGGCATCGGGCCGAGGCCGAGTTGCGGGAGGTGGCCGACCATCTCGCCAGCGTGACGGCGGTGAGCCCGGCCATCCTGTACACCCTGGAGTACCAGGACGGGAGGCCGGTCCCGACCTGGGTCAGCCGCAACGTGACCCGGCTGGCGGGTTATACCGTGGCCGAAGCGCTTCAGCCCGGCTGGTGGATGCGCCATCTCCATCCCGAGGACAGGGAGAAGGCGCTCGCGGTGGCCGACCAGATCGGGACCCGGGCAGACACCTCCAGCCACGAGTATCGCTTCCTCCGCAAGGATGGTACGACCATCTGGATCCGGGATGAGCTGCACGTAGTCCGCTCCGAGGGCGGCCGCCCGCGGGAGGTCGTAGGTGCATGGATGGACGTGACCGAGCGCCGCCGGCTGGAGGAGCAGTTCCTCCAGGTGCAGAAGATGGAGTCCATCGGGTTGCTGGCTGGCGGGGTGGCGCACGACTTCAACAACCTGCTCACCGTGATCACCACCTCGGTGGACATGGCCCTACCCCGGCTGCGGGACGGCGATCCGCTGGCCCCGGAGCTGCAGGAAATCCGCCGGGCGGCGGACCGGGCCACGGCCCTGACCCGCCAGCTGCTGGCCTTCAGCCGGCGCCAGATCCTGCAATTCGAGGTGATTGATCTCAACGCCTCACTGGGAGAGATGGAAACCATGCTCCCCCGGGTCCTGGGCGAGACCATCACGCTCACCGTCCGGCGCGGGCCGGGCGTTGGCAACGTCCGGGCGGACCCAGGTCAGCTGTCCCAGATCATCATGAACCTCGCGGTCAACGGCCGGGACGCCATGCCGTCCGGCGGCACCCTGACCTTCACGACGGCCCCCATCGAGCTCGCCGCGGAGAGCGCCGCGCACCCCGGGGTGCCGCCGGGCGACTACGCCACCCTGGTTGTCTCCGACACCGGGGTCGGCATGGACGAGGCCACCCGCCAGCGGATCTTCGAGCCCTTTTTCACCACCAAGGGCATCGGCCAGGGCACCGGCCTGGGGCTGTCCACGGTGTACGGCATCGTCACCCAGACCGGCGGCTACATCACGGTGAGCAGCGAGCCGGGCCGGGGCACGACCTTCCGGCTGTACTTTCCCCGCGTCTCGGAGCCAGCGACCGGGGCGAAGCCGGTGCCGGCCGGGACCCAGGCCCGGGGCACCGAGACCGTGCTGGTGGTCGAGGATGAGGCGGCGGTGCGCCGGCTGGTGCACCGGATCCTCACTGGCGCCGGGTACACGGTGCGGGTGGCGGAGAACCGCTCCCAGGCGTTGAGCGTCGTGGAGGATGGAGCCGGGCCGGTGGACCTGCTGCTCACCGATGTGGTCATGCCGCACCTGAGTGGCCCCGACCTCGCGGGCGAGCTGCGTGTCAGGCGGCCCGACCTCAAGGTCCTCTACATGTCCGGCTACACCGAAAGACTCTCCGTCGCCGAGGGTGCCCCCTTCATCGGCAAGCCATTCAGCACCGAGGGGCTGACCCGCAAGGTGCGCGAGGTGCTGGATGGCTAGCGCCGTGGGCCGCCGGCAGGCGATGCGGATCCTGCACCTCGCGCTGGTGGCTGGACTCTTCGCCATCGGCGCCGCCTTCGGCATGCTGTTCTGGATCGGGACCGCGCCGCTCCTCCCGGCCGACAGCGCCGAAACCATCGCCTACGCCATCGCCGCGCTGGCCCTGGGACCCATCGTCATTGGCCTGGTTTGGGCCCGGCCCCGGGTGCCGGCCCGGCGGCCGGACCAGCCGGCGGAGGAGTTCTGGGAGGATCCCAATGCCGGGAGCCGAGCGCTGATCCTGTGGGCAATCTGGGAAGGCAGCGCCATCCTCGGCGCGGGGGGCACCCTGCTCACCGGCTCCCTGGTCCCGGCGGCCGCGGGCCTGATGGCGCTGGCGCTGCTCATCACCCACGGGCCGGGCCATCTCGACCAGTCGCGGGGCCATGCCTGACACCTCACCCACCGGCGGCCCGCCGGCCATGGGCCTCGATCACGTGGAGCTGTTCGTGGCCGATCGGGCCGAAGCCGCGGCGTGGTACGCCCGGGCACTCGGGCTCGTGCCAGTCCCCGGCAGCGAGCCCTGGGCGCGCGATCCCGACGGGCCGCTGATGATCTCGGCCGATGGCGGCGCCACCAGGCTGGCGCTGTTCCGCGGGCAGCCGCAGGGTCCCCAGCGCACCGCTGGCTGGCACCGGGTCGCCTTCCGGGTGAGCGGCCCGGGCTTCCTGTCCTTCCTGGCCCACGCGCGGGCACTCGGGCTGCGGGACCGCAACCGCCCCCTGATGGTCAAGGACCACGCCCTGGCCTTCTCGGCGTACTTCTGTGACCCCTACGGACACCGGCTCGAGGTCACCACCTACGACCACGCGGCGGTGCGCGCCGCCCTGCCGCCGGACCGCCCGGCGGAGCGCGAAGACGCGTGACGACCCCGCCTCGAAGGGCGAGCACATGCCTGCTAGTCACGTCGCCCTGATCCGCGGCATCAACGTCGGCGGCAAACGGGTGGCCATGGCGGACCTGCGCACCCTGGCCACCGATCTCGGGTACACCGGCGTCCGCACCCTGCTCAACAGCGGCAACCTGCTCTTCTCCACCCGCGCCTCCGCCGCAACCGCCGCCCAGCGGCTGGAGACCACCATGGCGAGCGCGCTGGGCGTCACTGCCCGGGTGATGGTGCTCACCCGGGCCGAGGTGGCCGAGATCGTCGCGAAGAATCCCCTGGCGAAGGTCACCACCAATCCCTCCCGGCTGCTGGTGGCCGTCCTGGCCGAGCCGGCCGACCGGCGTCGGCTGGCGCCGCTCGTCAGGCAGGGCTGGACCCCGGAGGCGCTGGCGATGGGGCCGCGGGTAGCCTACCTCTGGTGCCCGGCGGGGATCCTCCAGAGCCGGCTCCTCGATGCGGTCAGCCGGACCCTGGGCGAGGCTGTCACCAGCCGCAACTGGAGCACCATGATCAAGCTGCACCGGCTGATGCAGGAGCCGGCCCAGTGAACCGGCCGCTCGCGCCCGGTCACGGCGGCCCGGCATGATCCGCTTCCTGCTGGAGATGGCCGGGGTCATGGTCTTCGCCGCCAGCGGCGTGCTCAGCGCGGGCCGCAAGCACATGGACCTCATGGGGGTTGCGGTCATCGGGATCATCACCGCGCTGGGCGGCGGCACCATCCGCGACGTGCTGCTGGAGCGCCACCCGGTCTACTGGATCGGGGACACCAGCTATCTTTGGGCCTGCCTGGCGGCGGTGGCGCTCACCCTGGTGTACGTCCGCTACCGCGAGCCGCCGGAGCGCGAGCTCATGGTCGCCGACGCCCTCGGGCTGGCGCTGTTCACCATTGGCGGCTCGCAGATTGCCCAGCAGATGGGCGCCAACGGGCTCATCATGATCCTCATGGGCGTCATGACCGGAACCGCCGGCGGCGTCCTGCGCGACGTGCTGAGCGCGGAAGTGCCACTGATCTTCCGGAAGGGCCACCTGTACGCCAGCGCCTCCCTCGCCGGCACCATCTCCTATCAGCTGCTGGACCGGCTGATCGTCGAGCAGCAGGTGGCAGCGCTCACCAGCATGGGGCTGATCGCGGCGCTCCGGCTGGGCGCCATCATGTACGGTTGGCACCTCCCGATCCCGCGGGTGCGCCCCGGCACGCCCGCCCCGCCGGCGTAGCGGCCGGACGCCTCCGGCGCCGCATCCCGCCCGGGGACGTGGCCCGGCATCGCCACCCGGGCCCGTCCCGCCGGCCTGGCCGCCGGACACCCCTGTTCCGCGTGACGCGCCGGGGTATGTTGCCCTGATGATCATCGCCCCCGCACTCGCGCTGCCCAAGGCCGCCCATGCCTGACTCGGCGGTGTACCTCCTGGTGATCCCCGGCTTCGCCGACTGGGAACCGGCCCACGCCCTGGCGGAACTCCGCCGTGAGGGCGGTTACCGGGTGGAGACGGTGGGCCTCACCCGTGATCCGGTCGAGTCCATGGGCGGACTCCGCGTCCTGCCCACCCGCACCCTCGACGAAGTGGCGCCTGGGGACGTGGCGGTGTTCATCCTGCCGGGCGGCGACCGCTGGGAGCGCGAGCCACTGGAGCCGGAACTCGTGGCCCTCCTCACCCGCCTGGACGATCACCGGGTGCCGCTGGCCGCGATCTGCGGCGCCACGGTGGGCCTCGCCCGCGCCGGCTTGCTCCGTGGCCGGTGCCACACCAGCAACGGACTGGCGTACCTGAGGGAGCAGGTGCCAGGATACCGGGAGGACGCCGGGTACGTGGACACGCCGGCAGTCCGTGACGGCACGCTCATTACCGCGAGCGGGCTCGCCGATGTCGAGTTCGCAGCCGAGATCATGGCCGTCCTCGGCGTGCTCACCGAGGCCGACCGGGCGGAGTGGAGCCGCATCTTCCGGAGCGGCACGCTGCCGTCGGGGTGATGACAAGGTCATCCACCTCCGCGCGGCCCCGCGCCGAGCCCCGGCAGCTTACCCGGGCCACCCTGCACCGGGCGGCGCGTGCTCTGGGCAGGCGCGATCCCGATCTCGCCGCCATCGCCCGCCGCCTGGGGCCGCCGCCGATGTGGGGCCGCCGCCCGGGGTTCGCCACCCTGGTCCGGATCATCCTCGAGCAGCAGGTCTCGCTGGCGGCGGCGCGGACCATGTTCCTCCGGCTCGAGCGTCACGCCGGGACCGTCAGCCCCGAGGCAGTCCGGCGCGTGGGGCCCAATGGGCTCAGGGCGATCGGCTTCACCCGTCAGAAGGCCGCCTACTGCGCGGGCCTGGCCGACCGGATCGTCGAAGGAGAACTGGACCTCGCCGCCCTGGCGCGGGGCAGCGACGAAGACGGCCGGCGGCGGCTCCTCGCCCTGCCGGGCCTGGGACCCTGGAGCGTGGACATCTACTACCTGATGGCACTGCGCCGCCCCGACGTCTGGCCCCAGGGAGACCTGGCGCTGGTCCGGGCCGCGATGCGCGTGAAGCGGCTCCGCACTCACCCCAGCGCCGAACGCCTGGCCCAGCTCGCCCGGGCGTGGGCGCCGTGGCGCTCGGTGGCGGCGCGGATGCTGTGGCAGGACTACCTGGCCGAGCAGGCCTCCCGGCGGGGGATGGGCTGAGCGATGGGCGCCACGTTCTTCCCCACCCCGGCGGCGTTCCGGAAGTGGCTCCACAAGCATCACAAGACCGCGGACGAACTGCTCGTGGGCTTCTACCGGAAGGACAGCGGCCGGCCCAGCATCACCTGGCCCGAATCGGTGGACGAGGCGCTCTGTGTCGGCTGGATTGACGGCATCCGCCGGCGGATCGACCACGAGAGCTACAGCATCCGGTTCACGCCGCGGCGGGCCGGCAGCACCTGGAGCGCCATCAACATCCGCCGCGTCAAGGTGCTGAAGTCGGAGGGACGGATGCAGCCGGCCGGGCTGGCCGCGTACGCCAGACGCACCAGCGAGAAGTCCGCGACCTACGCCTACGAACAGCGCAAGACCGCCGTACTCTCGGCAGCACAGGAGCGGCGGCTCCGCGCCAGCCCCCGGGCGTGGGCCTATTTCAGGGCCTTGCCGCCGTCGCACCGCCATCTCATGGCCTGGTGGGTGACCAGTGCAAAGCAGGAAGCCACGCGCGCACGGCGGCTGGCCCGCCTGATCGCGGCCTGCGCCGAGGGGCGCCGGTTGTAGCGCCGACGGCGGGACGGGCGGACGGTAGGACGGTAGCCGCCGAATTTTCCGGGAGTCAATATGGTCTCGAAGAT
>CAZCVG010000022.1:0-26670 GCA_964501735.1 uncultured Gemmatimonadaceae bacterium
ACCCGTCGAAGCCAGTCGCCCCCGGGTGGACACGGAATATAGCAGGTTTCGGGCCTGCATGGGGCCCGGGGGACGCTCACAGCGGCCGCGCGGTCTCCACCCGGTTCCGGCCGGCACGCTTGGCCTCCATCAGGGCCGCGTCGGCCTGGGCCGGCAGGTTGTCGAGGCTCCGCGACGTGTCCGGCATCGCCGCCACGCCGAAACTGGCCGAGAGCGGCCATGACCGCCCCTGCCAGTCCCACGGCGTGGTGCCCAGCTTGATGCGGATGCGGTCGGCCACCTTGGCGCCATACACCATCGAGGCCCCGGGCAGCCAGATCGCGAATTCCTCTCCCCCGATGCGGGCGGCGGCGTCACCGCCCCGGATCATGTCGTGCACCAGCCGGGCGAAGTGCACCAGCGCCGCGTCCCCGGCATGGTGCCCCAGGGTGTCGTTGAGCAGCTTGAACTTGTCGAAGTCGGCGTAGATCAGGGTTCCCTGGTTGACACCGGCCTTGCGGACCATCTCTTCCAGCCCACGGCGGTTGCGGAGCCCGGTCAGCGGGTCGGTGACGGCGGCGGTACCCATCTCCTCCATCTTCCGGGCCCGCATCATCCGGGGGCCGGCGTTGTGGAGCGCCTCCTGTACCTCCGCCACCACCGGGCCGATGGGCTCGCCGTCATCGTCGGTCCAGAACGCCACGGCGCCCACGGTATCGCCGGCGTAGCTGATGGGATAGATGATGGCCGGGCTCAGGTGGGTGCGCCGGTCGTGCACGATGCCGCCCAGCGGGTCGGCGATGCTGGTGAGCGACGGGACCTCGCCGGTGGCCACCTGGTAGATGGGACTGCCCGGCTGGGCCAGGCACTCCAGCAGCCGGCGGTCGGCCCGGCCGGAGGTCCCGATGACGCGGACCTGCCCGGCCAGCTCCACGGCCACGATCACCTCGGCGTTGAGCACCCGCTCCAGCTGGTACGCCAGCCGGAGCCCGATGCTGCCGAGCGACTCCACCGGCCCCTCGTCGGTGACCGCATCGAGCAGGGGCTTCCGGGCCAGGCCGTCGAGCAGGGCCACCAAATCTTCGCTGGCGCCCTTGAGCGAATCGGGCGCGGTCTCCGGCGGCAGCAGCATCCCCGCGGCCAGCCCGCTGGCCGCGGCGTAGATCAGCGTGCCGCCCTCGAGTCGCTCGGCGCCGGACGCGGCGTGGGCCCTGAGCGCCGACAGCCGGTCCTCGACCGCGCGGGCCAGGTCGCGCGGGAGCTTCGGCTCCAGGGCCCTGAGCCACCGGGACCCGTGCTCCGCGGTGGCCTGCCCCTCGGAGACCCACACCCCCGACGCTCGGCGCGCTTCCCGCAGCCAGCGGATGGCCGGCTGCGGCACCAGCGCGGGGTCCGCGCCCTGCTCGCCGGGCCCGGCGAGGGGCCGGCGGTTCCAGATCAGCGCCCCGGCGGCGCCTGCCACCATCCCTCCCATCAGCCACCCGATCGCGGTCATAGCCACCCCCGGCGACGGAACCAGAGCCAGATCCCCACCGAGACCCCGATCATCAGGAGCCATGCGGCGGGATAGCCCCAGGGCTGGGGCAGCTCCGGCATGTGCGTGAAGTTCATTCCGTAGATGCCCACGATGAACGTGAGCGGCAGGAAGAACGCCGAAAAGATCGTGAGGATCTGGACCACTTCGTTGGTGCGGTGCGCGGCGAGCTGGATCTGCATGTTGAGGAGGTTGGTGACATCCTCCAGCAGCTCGTCGGCGTAGAAGTGCATGCTCTCGGCGTTCTCCTTGAGGTCCTGCAGCTGGGCGGTGCCCCGCTCGCCGCCGTTGGGCAGCCGGGCGGCGATCCCGATGGTCCGCCACAGCAGCCGCTTGGCGAGCCCGACCCGGCGCTTGATGCTGTAGAGGCCCTGGAGCAGCTGGGCGACATCGTGATCCCGGAGCAGTTCCCCCTCGAACGCGTCGAGCTGGGCCTCGGCCAGGTCCAGCGGCGGCTCGTAGGTCTGGACCACCGCGTTGGTGATGTCTACCAGAAGCTGCGGAATGGGGTCGTCGGCGTGGAGCCCGGGCCGTCCCTGGCGCCAGACCTCCATGAGGTCCGTGAGGTACTGCTGGTCCTTGCGGTGCACGGTGATCACGAAGCCCCGGCCCCAGAAGATCGCCACCTTCCGGGTGAAGGCCTGCACCGAGTCGGCCCCGACGTGGGCCTTTTCGTCGTGGGCCCGAAGGATGACGAACCCGGTGCCCTCGGCCCGCTCGAACTTGGGCAGGTGCTCGGGGTCGAGGCAGTCCTTCACCGCATGGGCGGTAAGGCCGTATTCCCGGGCCACCCGCTCCAGATCCTCCCGCGACGGCCCCACCAGGTCGAGCCAGGTGAAGGCGGGCTCCGCGGTCTGCACCACGGTCCGGAGCATCTAGTTCCTGACCCGGAGGATCCGGCCCGCGGCCATCCCGGCCCCGAAGCCGTTGTCAATGTTCATGACCATCACCCCAGCGGCGCAGGAGTTGAGCATCGCCAGCAGCGCTGCCAGCCCGCCGAAGGAGGCGCCGTACCCGACGCTGCTCGGGACGGCGATCACCGGCCGCTCGATCAGCCCGCCCACGACACTGGGCAGCGCCCCTTCCATGCCGGCCACGACGATCACCACGTCGGCCGACCGGAGCCGGTCCCCGGCGCTGAGCAGCCGGTGAATGCCGGCCACCCCGACGTCGGCCAGGCGGGAGACCTCGAGCCCGAGCACCTCTGCCGTGACCGCCGCCTCCTCGGCTACTGGCAGGTCGCTGGTGCCCGCCGAGACGACCAGGACCGCCCCGTGGCCAGGCTGGCGCGGCCCCGGACCGCGCAGCAGCACGGTGCGGGCGAGGCTGTTCCACTCCAGGCCGGGGAACCGCGCCGCGAGCGCCTCCGCGTGGGCCGGGGTGGCCCGGGTGCCGAAGAAGCCCCCCGTGGCCTCGGCCAGCCGTTCGCCGATTGCGAGCACCTGCTCGACGGTCTTGCCCTCGCAGAAGACCACCTCGGGGTGGCCCTGCCGCAGGGCGCGGTGATGGTCGAGCTGCGCGAACGGGAGCTGCTCAGTGGGAAAGTGCCGCAACCGCTCGATCGCCTGGGCCGGCGACAACTCCCCCGCGGCCACTGCCTCCAGCAGCCGGGCGAGGAGTTCGGGCGTCACGCCACCTCGGCCGTGGCCTGCGCGGTGGCGAGATAGTCGCTGAAGAGAGTCTCGGCGGCCGCCATGGTCTCCACCTGGAAGAGCCGGCCGCGCAGCTCGCTGGAGCTGCGCAGGCCCTTGGTGTACCAGCCGAAGTGCTTCCGGAACTCGATGACGGTGCGGCGGCTGTCGCCCTGCAGGCGGAGCGCCAGACGGGCATGCTCCAGCGCCACCCGGAAGCGCTCCGACGCCCCCGGCGCTTCGGGCCGCGGCTGACCGGCAAGCAGCGCGCTGGCATCGCGGAACAGCCACGGATTGCCGAAGGCGCCCCGGCCCACCATCACGGCGGCGCAACCGGTATGCTCGACCATCCGCACTACGTCCTCGCCCGCCTGGATGTCGCCGTTGCCGATGACCGGAATGTCCAGCGCTTCCACCACCCGGGCGATTTCGTCCCAGTTGGCCTTGCCGGAGAACATCTGGGTGCGGGTCCGGGCGTGCAGCGTGAAGGCCCGCGCCCCGGCGTCCTGCATCCGGAGGGCGATGCCCACCGGGTCCCGCTGCAGGTCGTTCCAGCCGCTCCGGGTCTTCACGGTCACGGGCAGGTGGGTCGCGGCCACGCAGGCGCGGATGATCCGCTCCACCAGATCCATGTCCCGGAGGCAGCCGGAGCCGCCGTTGCGCTGCACGACCTTCTTGACCGGGCACCCGAAGTTGATGTCCACGAACTCCGGTTCGTAGTGCTCGGTGATCAGCGCGGTGGCTTCCGCCATCGCGCTGGGGTCGGCACCGTAGATCTGGATTCCGATGGGCCGCTCATGGGGCTCGAAATCGGCCCCCTCGAGGGTCTTCTTGATGCGGCGGCGAATCGCCTCGCTGCTCAGGAACTCCGACAGCACGACGTCAGCACCCATCGCCCGGCAGATCTGCCGGAACGGCGCTTCGGAGACTCCGGCCATCGGAGCCAGAAGGAGCGCGGGGCGCGCGGCGGGGTAGTAGGGCAACTGCTTCACGGACACAAAGATACGGGGCTGGCCTCCGGCCGCAAAGAGCCGGGGTCAGTTTGACACTGGGGACCGGCCCGGATAAGCTACCGCCGCCATGCGTCTCCGCGATTTCTTTGAGCCCACCGCCCTGGTTCTCCCCCTCCAGGCCAAGGCGACCGATGACGTCCTGCCGGAACTGGTGGGGCGGCTCTCCCTGGACGAGCGCTCGGTGCAGGTCCTGCTCCGGGTGCTCCGGCGCCGCGAGGAGCTGGGTTCCACCGGGGTCGGCCGCGGGATCGCCATTCCCCACGGCCGCTCGCTGGTGGTGAGCCGGTTGCGGCTGGTCTACGGGTTCTCGCCGGGGGGCATCGCCTGGCGGGCGGTGGACGACCTGCCGGTGCACCACTTCTTCATGATCATCGCCCCGCCCATCGAGGTGAGCAACCAGTACCTGCCGGTGCTGGGGAAGATCGCCAGCTTCGCCAAGGAGCCGGACGTGCCCGACCGGCTGGCCCAGGTGACCACCGCCGAGGAGTTCTTCGCGCTGCTGCAGGAGAAGGGGGCCTAGGGGAGGGACCGGCGGGCTCCACGCCCCGTCGAATGGGAACGCGACCGAGGGACCCCCGGGGCGGCATGCCCCAGGGGTCCCTCTTCGCTTTTCGTCGGGTAGGCCCGGCTAGCTGCCCCGCCCCGCCTCGGCGAGCTGGCGGGCCTTGAGCAGGCCGGCGGTGCCACGAGCCCGCCCCGGCTGGCGCCTCAGCGACTCCTCGTAGGCCCTGACCGCCTCCTCGGGCCGCCCCGATTCCAGCAGGAGATCGGCGTAGAGCTCGCGGGCAGGGAGGATCGAGCCCGGGGTGACGGGATGCTTCTCGGTGCGGTCATCCAGGTCGGCGGCCTCGCGGGCGAGCCGGAGCGCGCCCGCGGTGTCGCCCTGGAGCCGGGTGAGCCAGGCCGTCGCGGCAGTGCGCTGGATGCGCACCTGAATGGCCCAGGGAACCTGCACCCCGCCGATCTCGGTGAGGCGCTGTTCGATCCCGGCGAGCGCCTCGATCGCCGCCCGGGCCGCGGCCTCGTCGCCCCGGCGGGCGGCGCCAACCGCCCGCGCGAAGTGGGTCACCGCCTCGGTGGCGGGCCAGGCCGTTGATGGGCGCACGACCAGGCTCCCCGCCTCGTCCCAGCGGTCGCGCTCCACGGCATACCGCGCCGGCATGGCGGCGAGGGCGTAATCGGTGGTGAGGGCGTTCTCCGGATAGACCCGCGTCACCAGTGACGCTTCCCGGACCAGCTCCCGGGCTTCGTTCACCCGGCCAAGCTGCAGGTAGGCATAGACCAGGTAGTCCCAGGCGTGAGCGCGCTGGTCCCAGAGCGCGTTCCATCCCTGCTGCTCCTCGAACTGCCGTCCCGCCTCGGCGGAACGCAGGTTGGACGCGATGGCGTCCTCCCAGCGTCCCAGCCGGATGAAGATGTGGGAAGGCATGTGCTGGGCATGCGGCACGGCCGGGGCGATCGAGGCATACCGCATGGCCGCCGGCTGGGCCAGCGATGCCAGCTTGGGTGAATCGAATGCGTGAATGAGGTAGTGGGCCAAGCCGGGGTGGTTGGGGCGCTTGGCAAAGATCGGCTCCAGGATCTCCGCCGCCCGGCGCTGGTTGGCAAAGACGGTGTCGGAGGTCTCCAGCATCCCCACCGCCACCAGCGAAAGGGCGTAGAAGATCCCGGTCTCTTCGTCCTGAGGATGGCTGGCGGCGGCCCGTCCGGTGGCCTCGGACCAGGCCCGGATCCGGGCCGCGTGAGTGCGGTTGTCCGGACCGGGCTGGAAGAAGGTGGAGATGGCATCGGCGTAGGCACGCTCCCGGCTGCCCGGCCGGCTGAGCCGCACCGCCTGCCTGGCGTCCTCCACCGACGCCGCGAACTCCGCCGGCGACGGCGGCGCCCACAGGGGATGCAGCCGGCTCTGGGCCCGGCCCCAGTACCCCAGGGCGCAGGAGGGGTCGGCACGGATGACCTCGCCGAAGGACCGGCCCGCCTCCTCATACCAGAACGAGTGGAGCAGTGCTACCGCCCGGCCGAGTTCCTGGCCTGCGGCGGCGTTGCAGGTGGAGGGGAAGTCCACGCGGCCAACCTCGGCTGGCGAGCCGTGGTCGTGATCGTGGCCGTCCTGGGCCATGGCCGGGAGTGGGGTGAGCGCCAGCAGAGCCGCGGCGGCCAGGGACCAAGGGGAGAACATAAGGGCCTCCATTGAGGCTTGGATCCGCGATGAGGCGAGTACCCCACCGGTACGTTCTCAAGGATCGCATCGCGCGGGTGGCTCGCAAGCCCCCCGGTGCGGAGCGCCCTGTTTTCGGCCAGCGGGCGCCGGACCGACAGATCCCGCGGGGGAACCTCCAACCCAACGCCGGCGTTCCGCAGCCGAGATCAACGGACCAACGCGGCGCTCTCCCGGTCGGGGGAGGGACTGGCGGGTCAGACTCGGCGAGGACACAGACGATGGGTAACGCGAGGCAGATGGTGCGGCTGCTGCCGCTGGTGGTGCTGGCGGCGTGCTCCAGCGGGCGGGCGGAGTCGGTGGAGGGGGATGGTCCCCGGGTGCTGGTGAACGTGGACCGCGCGGGTGTCGCACTCAAGGGCTACGACCCGGTCGCATACTTCACCCAGAACCAGCCGGTGAAGGGAGACGCCCGGTGGTCCTCCAGCTACAACGGCGGGATCTACCACTTCTCCAGCGCCGAGCACAAGGCGATGTTCGACGCCGAGCCGATGCGCTACGAGCCCCAGTTCGGCGGCTACTGCGGCTATGCGGCGTCCATCAACAAGGTCTCCGACATCGGGCCCGAGTGGTTCGAGATCCTGGACGGCCGGCTGGTGCTGCAGCACAACGCCAAGGCGTGGCGGCTGTGGCATGAGGACGTGGCCGGCAACCTGATCAAGGCGGACAGCAACTGGCCCGGGCTCATCGAGCGGGAGGGCAAGCCCCTCCGGCAGACCGCGGCGGCCCGCCGGCGTTGAGGCAGGCGCCGGCCGGCGCTGGGCGCCCGGCCCGGCACACCGGTCACCCGCCGGAGAGAATGGCGCGGTGGCCAGCGGGGAAACAGAACGGCGGAGCGAGGTCTTGTGCCTCGCTCCGCCGTTCGGCGTGACTCCCAGGGATCCCCGGCGCCCTGACCCTGCCCCGCACCAATCACCCAATCGCCCAATCGCCTAATCGCCCAATCCCCCAATCCCCCGCTACTCCCACTCGATCGTCGCGGGCGGCTTGGAACTCACGTCGTACACCACCCGGTTCACCCCGTTGACCTCGTTGGCGATCCGGTTGGACATGCGGGCCATGACCTCGGGCGGGAAGGCGTACCAGTCGGCCGTCATCCCGTCCCGGCTGGTCACGGCCCGCAGGGCCACCACCTGGTCGTAGCTGCGTTCGTCGCCCTGGACCCCGACCGACCGGATCGGGAGCAGCACCGCGAAGGCCTGCCAGATCTCGTCGTACAGGCCCGCGGCCCGGATCTCCTCGATGTAGATGTGGTCGGCCCTCCGGAGGGTGTCGAGCTGGCTCCGGGTCACCTCGCCCAGGATCCGGATGGCGAGCCCGGGGCCCGGGAACGGGTGGCGGCCCACCATCTCTTCGGGCAGGCCCAGCTCCCGGCCCACCTGCCGCACCTCGTCCTTGAACAGTTCCCTGAGCGGCTCGATCAGCTTGAACGGCAGCTTCTCCGGCAGGCCGCCCACGTTGTGGTGGGTCTTGATGGTCACCGACGGGCCGCCCAGCGGCGACATGGACTCGATTACGTCGGGGTAGAGGGTGCCCTGGACCAGGAACCCAACGTCTCCCCCCACCTTGCGGGCCTCCTCGGCGAACACGTCAATGAAGGCATGCCCGATGCGCTTGCGCTTGATCTCGGGGTCGGTCACGCCGGCCAGGTCGGCCAGGAACCGGTCGCTGGCGTCCACCACCCGGAGGTCAATGCCGTAGTGGCGCCGGAAGGTCTGCTCCACCTGGTCCCGCTCGTGCAACCGGAGCAGGCCGTGGTCCACGAAGATGCAGGTAAGGCGATCGCCGACCGCGCGGTGCACCAGCACCGCCGCCACCGAGCTGTCCACCCCGCCGGAGAGGCCGCAGATGACCCGCTGGCTGGTGCCGGTGACCTGGCGGATCCGCTCGATCTCCCCCTCGACGAAATGGCCCGGGGTCCAGTCGGGCGAGCAGCCGCAGATGTCGAACAGGAAGTTGTTGAGCATCTCACCGCCCCGGGGGGTATGGGCCACCTCGGGGTGGAACTGGACGCCAAACAGCGGCCTGGTCCGGTGCTCCATGGCGGAGACCGGGGCGTTGTCGCTGGAGGCGGTCACGGTGTAGCCCGCCGGCGCCGTGTCCACGTGGTCGCCGTGGCTCATCCACACCGGGGTCTCCTCGCCCTGGCCGAAGCCCCGGAACAGCCGTCCCCCCTTCACCTCGACCATGGCCCGGCCGTACTCCCGCCGGTTGGCCCGCTGGACCTTGCCGCCGGACAGCTGGGCCAGGAGCTGCATGCCGTAGCAGAGCCCCAGCACCGGGGTGCCGAGCTCCAGCAGGGCCGGCTCGGCGGTGGGCACGTTCTCGCCGTAGACCGAGTTGGGGCCGCCGGAGAGGATGATGCCCCTGGGCTTCCAGTTGCGGATCCACTCCACCGTGCGTGATGGCGGGTGGATCTCGCAGTAGACGTGCGCCTCCCGCACCCGCCGGGCAATCAGCTGGGTGTACTGGGAGCCGAAGTCAATGATCAGGATGCCGTCGGGGTGCTCAGTGGTCACGGGGGTGCCGGGAAAGGGGGTGGGGGATCCGGGGGCTCATCGCTCCCACGCGGGCTCGGCGGTTTCTCCCGCGAGGAGGTCCTCGACCCGCTCGCGCGGGCGCACCACCGCCCAGCGGCCGCCGTCCACCAGCACCTCGGCAGGACGGGGGCGGGAGTTGTAGGATGAGGCCATGACGAAGCCGTAGGCGCCGGCGCCCAGCACCGCCAGGCGCTCATCGGCCACCACGCCGGGCAGGACCCGGTCGCGGGCGAGGAAGTCGCCGGTCTCGCACACCGGCCCCACCACGTCCACGGCGATCTCCGCCCGGCCCCGCGCCTCCACTTCCACGATCTCATGCCACGCCATGTAGTGGCTGGGGCGGACCAGGTCGTTCATCCCCGCGTCCACCAGCACCAACTCCTTGCCGCCGGAGTGCTTGCGGGAGAGCACGGTGGTCAGGAGGAGGCCGGCGCTCCCCACGAGGAACCGGCCCGGCTCCGTCACCAGCGTGAGGCCGGTCTCCCGCGCCAGGGGCAGCACCGCGGCCGCGAAGCGCTCCGGATCGAGCGGGACCTCGTCCTTGTACCGGATCCCCAGCCCCCCGCCGATGTCGAGGTTCCGCAGCGTGTCAATGCCGGCGGCGCGGAGGTCCCGCACCAGGCCCACCAGCTTGGCCACGCCCTCGCGGTAGGGCGAGGGATCGAGGATCTGGCTGCCGATGTGCATCGCGATGGTGTCCAGCGTGAGCCTGGGGTGGGCGTGGACCGCCCGGGCCAGCTCCAGCACCTGGTCGAACGGGACCCCGAACTTGATTCCCCCCTGCCCCGTCGCGATGAACGGATGGGTCTCCGCCGTGACGTCGGGATTGACCCGGATGCCCACGGCGACCGACTTCCCGCGCCGGTCGGCCAGGGCGGTGAGCCGCGCCAGCTCGTCGGCGGACTCGAGGTGAATGTGGCCGACCCCCGCCCGGAGGGCGGCTTCAAGCTCCAACGCGGACTTGCCCACCCCGCTGAAGACCACCTGGGCCGCCGGGAAGCCGGCCGCGAGGGCCCGCTGCAGTTCCCCCCCGGAGACGATGTCGGCCCCGGCCCCGAGGTCGCGAAACACCCGGAGCACCGCCAGGGTGCTGTTGGCCTTCACCGCGAAGCAGATCCGGTGCGGTACCCCGGCCAGGGCCTGATCCAGGCGCCGGTACTGGCGCCGGATTACCTCGGCGTTGTAGACGTAGACCGGCGTGCCGGCCCGCCGGGCGATGTCGGCCAGCGACGCCCCGCCGAACAGCAGGGTGCCCTCCTGGCGCTCGAGGCCGGCGTCATCAAACAGGGCGCTCAGGCGGTCGGAGGCTGCGGCGGCCATCGTGCCGACCGCCGGACCGCCAGGCCGGCCGGCCGGCCTCAGTACGCTCTCGCCCACACGGCCTCCGTGGTGGCGGGACGGTCGCACCACATGCAGCGGGTGGGCGCCTCCGGGGAGCGGAACTCCTCGTCCGGCAGGCACCGGATGGTGGCCTTGGTCTGCTCCTTGATGTCCGCCTCGCACTTGCCGTCGCCGCACCAGCCGCCGTAGGCGAACCCGCCATCCCGCTCCAGGAAGTCGAGGAACGATCCCCTGGTGACCCCCCGGATGCTGTGCTGCTCCCGCCGGGCGCGGGCGGCCTCCAGCAGGTCCTGCTGCATGGCGTCCATCTCCAGCCGCAGGGTGTGGACCAGTCCCTGGGTCATGAAGGGGGTCTTCTTCCCTCCGGTGCGGCGGGCCAGCATCACCTGCCCGGCGGCCACGTCGCGGGGACCGACCTCCAGGCGGAAGGGGACGCCCCGGCCCTCCCACTCGTAGTACTTGGCGCCGGGCTTGATGCCGTCGCGGGCATCGAGGTGGGCCCGGATGCCGCCGGCCTTGAGCTCGCGCATGAGCTGCTGGGCGGCCTCCAGCACGGTGGCGCGCTCCGCGTCGCTCTTGTAGATGGGGACCACCACCGCCTGGTACTGCGCCAGCCGCGGCGGGGTGATGACCCCGTTGTCGTCCCCGTGGGTCATGACCAGCGCACCGACCAGCCGGGTGGACACGCCCCACGAGGTGTTCCAGGCGTGCTGGAGGTTGCCCTTGTCATCCTGGAAGGTGACATCGAACGCCTTGGCGAAGTTCTGGCCCAGGTTGTGGCTGGTGCCGGCCTGCAGCGCCTTGTTGTCCTGCATCAGCGCCTCGATGCAGTAGGTCCGCAGCGCCCCCGCGAAGCGCTCGCTGTCGGTCTTGCGGCCGGTGATCACCGGCATGGCCATCCATTCCTCGGCGAACGCCCGGTAGGTGCCGAGGATCTTGAGGGTGAACTCCTCCGCCTCGGCCTCGGTGGCGTGGGCGGTGTGCCCCTCCTGCCAGAGAAACTCCGCCGTCCGGAGGAACAGCCGGGTGCGCATCTCCCAGCGGACCACGTTGGCCCACTGGTTCATGAGCATGGGCAGGTCGCGGTAGCTCTGGATCCACTTGGAGTACATCGCGTAGATGATGGTCTCCGACGTGGGCCGGATGACCAGCGGCTCCTCCAGTTCCTTGCCCCCGCCGTGGGTGACCACCGCCAGCTCCGGCGCAAAGCCCTCGACGTGCTCCGCCTCCTTGGAGAGGAAGCTCTGGGGGATGAGCAGCGGGAAGTAGGCGTTCTGCACGCCGTGGTCCTTGAACATGTCGTCCAGGCCCCGCTGCATCTGCTCCCAGATGGCGTACCCGTTGGGCCGGATCACCATGCACCCGCGCACCGGGCTGTAGTCGGCCAGCTCGGCCCGCATGATCACTTCGTTGTACCAGGCGCTGAAGTCCTGGGCGCGGGTGGTGAGTTTTTTCTCGTCGGCCATGAGTCGCAGGGCTTTCTCTCGTCAGTCGTTGGGGGTGCGCTCAGCGCGCACCCAGCATCCCCTTCACCACGTCCACCAGCACCTCCAGCCGGACCGGCTGCTGGCGCTTCTCCCGCAGGTCCTTGAGCTGCACCTCGCCCCGGGCCCGGTCGTCAGGGCCCATGACCACCGCCAGGGGGGCCTGCCGGGTGTCGGCCAGCTTGAGCTGCTTGCCCAGGCCGTCGTCGCGGAGGGCATACTCCACCCGGATGCCGGCCTCACGCAGCCGGTGGGCCAGCCGGAGGACGTGGGGCTGGTCCTCGGGCCCCACCCCGGCGATGAACACGTCAATGGCCCCTTCGGTCGCGGGGAGGAGGTTCCGTTCCCTGAGCAGCTCGCCCAGGACGACGTCGCCGATGGCGAACCCCACCGCCGGGAGGTCGGCGCCGCCCAGCAGCTTGAGCAGCTCGTCGTAGCGGCCGCCCCCGGCGATGGCCCGGAGCGAGCGCCCGGCATCGAACAGCTCGAACACCGTCCCGGTGTAGTAGGCCAGCCCCCGGACGATGCTCAGGTCCACGTCCACGAACTCCGCCAGCCCCATCGCCTCGAGCGACCCCAGCACCGCGCCGAGGGGGGCACCGGCCGCGGCGCCGCCCTCCACCCGGGCCAGCGCCACCTCCACCGCCGGCCAGCCGCGCAGCCCGGCAACCTCCAGGATTCCCCGGCCGGCCGCGCCCCCGAACCGGGGATCGCGGCCCTCGCGGATCTCGGCCACCTGCTCGGGCTTCATCCGCTCCAGCTTGTCAATCACGCCGTACGCCGCCGCCAGCTGATCCCCGGCCACCCCGGCGCCCTGGAGCAGCGCCTGCAGCACCCGCCGGTCCGACAGCCGCACCCGGACATCGCCCGGCCCGAGCCCGAAGGCCCGCATCAGGTCCACCGCCAGGGCGATCAGCTCGGCATCGGCCAGCGGGCCGCCCTCGCCGATGAGGTCGCAGTTGAGCTGGAAGAACTCCCGCAGCCGGCCCCGCTGCTGCCGCTCGTAGCGGAACATCTGCCCGACCGAATACCAGCGGATCGGCTTCTTCATCCCACCGGCCCGCGCCGCCACCATGCGGGCCAGGGTCGGGGTCAGCTCGGGCCTGAGCGACACCTCGCGCCCGCCCTTGTCCGTGAAGTGGTACAGCTGGCCCACGATCTCGTCGCCGCTCTTGGCGGTGTACAGCTCCAGCGGCTCGAGCGGCGGGCCATCGAACTCCTCGAACCCGTAGCGCCGGCACACCTGGCGCCAGGTATCGAAGAGGTGCGCGCGGAAGGCGAACTCGGCAGGATAGAAGTCCCGAAAGCCCGGCAGGGGCTGGGTGTTCATAGGCGGGAGAATCTAGCTATGACGGGGGGGCATGGACTAGCGGGGGGCGGGAGGGAGGTCAGTAGGCGATTAGGCGATTGGGCGATTGGGGGCTCCCCCGGAGCCGTTATCGCCCAATCGCCCAATCGCCCAATCGCCTACCCCTACGGCTCCATGCCCAGCGCCGCCATGACGTCCCCCACGGTGTGGAACGAGCCCGTCACCAGCACCGTCCCCGCGCCCTCCTGCACCTGCGCGAGCGCCTCCCGGAAATCGGGGACCAGTGACCAGGTGGCATGGGCGGGCGGCCGGTCGGGATCCCTGAGCCACTGGCGCAGCCACTCCATGTCCCAGCCCCGCCCGGCGGCGGTGGGTGCCACGGTCAGAACACCGCGATCCACCGCCGCATCCAGCCGCACCAGCATCTCGGGCCAGGCCTTGTCCCCCAGGATGGACACCAGGGCGTGGACGGGCCGGGGAAGCGCCGCGTCCGCGAGCGCCGCCACCAGGGAACGCATGCCGTCGGGATTGTGGGCCACGTCGAACACCCACCGCCCCCGCCGGTCGAACCGGCCGGGATTGCGGGCCACGGCGAAGCCGCCGGCGATCTCCGCGTCGCTGGGGCGGAAGGGGGCGGGCAGCGCGAGCAGCATCCCGCGCGCCACCGCCGCGTTGCGCTCCTGGTGGGGGCCCTGCAGGGCCAGCGTCCCCCGCCAGCGCACCTCCGCCGGGAGCACCGCCGGAATGGCCCCGGCCTCCCGCGCCGCCTGACGCAGCAGCTGCACCAGCCGGGGGCGGGTCTCCCCGATCACGAACGGCACCCCGGGCTTGGCGATGCCGGCCTTCTCCAGGGCGATCCGCTCCAGGGTGCCGCCTAGGTACTTCATGTGGTCCTTCTCGATCTTGGTCACCCCGCTCACCAGCGGGGACAGCACGTTGGTGCTGTCGAGCCGCCCGCCCAGCCCCACCTCGACCACCGCGATGTCCACGCCCCGGGCGGCGAAGTCGGCCAGGGCGATCGCCGTGGTGACCTCGAAGAAGGTGGCCTGCCGCGCCGCGATCAGCGGCATCAGCCGTTCCGTCCACGCCGCCACCGCCGCCTCCGAGATCTGGGCGCCGTTGACCAGGATCCGCTCCCGGAACGACACCAGGTGCGGGGACGTGTAGAGCCCGACCCTGAGCCCGCGGGCCCGGAGCGCCTCGGCGATGAGCGTGGAGACACTCCCCTTGCCGTTGGTCCCGCCCACGTGGATCGCCGGGAAGTGGGTTTCCGGCCCGCCCAGCTCGGCCAGCAGCTCGCGGGTGGTCTCCAGCCCGAACTTGATGGTGGTCGTCCGCGGGAAGAGGAACTCCAGCGCCGACTGGTAGGAGAGGGGCAAGGCGGGTCGGGTGGGTAGTCTCTGGAGTGGCGTCTCGGTGATCGGCTCGCGATGTGGGGCCCCAGCATCGTCGGCTTCGGCCGGCAGCCGATCGTAGGGGCGAGCGGCCGAGCCGCGGACTGGCCGGTCGCCGCCTTCTCTCCTCGCGCCACCGGACTCGTCCTCTACTTCGACCCTGACTTCCTGGCCCATCAGCCCCTCCGGTCGCGCCTCGGCCCCCATTGCGTGGGCAAGAACTGCCAGTGCATCAAGCGCCTGGCGGATGTGGATCAGTGGGTGCTTCGCGCACTGGTGAAGGCCTCGGTGCGAGCGTCAGAGCTGAACACGAGCTGATGGCTACGCAGCTCACCTGGTGCCGTTGACCGCGCGGTCGCCCAAGGGATCACGATAGATCGAGCATGACGATACTGGCGCCCCGCAGAAGTACGACCCACCGACCGTCCGGTGAGATCCCCATCCATGACCCGTGAAGTACGGCCTGGGGAAGCGGAATTCGATCCACGATGCTCAAGTCGGAGGTCCGGGTCCGCACCAGGCCGCTGACGTCATCCAGGTAGTACAGGTACCGCCCATCCGGACTGAGCAGGGAGGGCGTCACGCCAAGATACCGGAGGGTTTGTGGGCTTCCCAGCTTCACGCCATTCCCGTCGAAGAGATTGAGCGAAAGCCCCAGCCGCTGTCCTCCGGTATCGAGTGTGATACTCCCCGGCGCCGGGAACGGAACCTGCGGACCCAACCCGGTGCCGATGTCGAACCGCCGGATGCCTCCTGCCTGATCGCGCAACATCGCCACCTGGTAGTCAGGACTGCGCTCGAGCGCGACAGCAATGGTCGGATGGGTCAATTGGCTGCCGCCCGCCAGATCCACTTCAATGGTGGGAGCACCCCAGATGGTCACCAATGCCCGATCGCCTGCCAGCGCGCGAATGTGCTGCGGGCTCTGACCCTGGGACGGGTCCAGCCCGGCCAGAACGATGCTGCCGACCTGCCGAACCGGTTGGGACAGGTCAATCACACCCAGGGTGCCCGCTGCCGGGAGAGTCACCAGGAGGGTGTCGCCAGAAGGACTGAGATCGAGATCGGCGCCATCCGTCGGCAGTGGAATCGAGTCCAGGAACTGGAGGGTCGTGGCAGACAGCACCATGATCTTGGGGCGATTCTGTTGCAGGCTGTACAGCACCCCGCGGCGGGGATCGAAGACCAGGCGATCGAGTTGCTGATTGGTGGTAAGCACCTGCACGGTTGGGACGGTCCGCGTAGGAAAGCTGGTCAAGCCGCCGGGAGGGGAAGCGACGATCGTACTCTCCACCCCGGCTGCGTCCCGGGCAATCACCCGGACATCGAATGGCCCGGTCCATCCGGGGAGGATCGGGATGCTCGCCTGCGAGGCCAACGCGGGAAACGAGGACAGGATCGAATCGCGAAGGCCAAAGGGAACAAGCTCCCAGACCACCGTACTGAGCGCGTTGTTATCTGTGGCCAGGAAATCCAGCGTCAGTCCTTCGCCGACAAACACACCCACGTCGGAGGATAGCGACACCGCAACCGCGGGAGGCCGGAGGTCCACGAGGGTAAAGGGCACCGGAATCGACTGGTTGTCCTGATTCAGGGCCGCATCAAGCACGGAGACAGTCACATTCAGCGGAGCGCCGAGCTGGCAGCGTGGCGGTACGACCACCCGCGCAGTCCGTGTCGGGCTTTGGGCCAGGAACTCCGGCTCATAGCGTAGCGTGTCGCATCCACCCGAGAGGAGGATCACCGTCTGCCACAGACCTGCTGGCGCCGCAACGGTGTAGGTCACCGAGACGGTGTCGCCCGGCTGGACCGACCCGGCGGCCGGAGTCGTGACGAGATTCGTGATGGAGACGGGCGCCGGGTTTGCCGGGATCGGGGGGGAGCAGAACGCGGTCACGGGCTCGGTCGTCTGGACCGGGTTACTGCCCACCTGGTAGCGATACTCCAGCTCAACCGTGAACGGGATTGAGGCGGTGAATAGCCAGCTCGCAAAGACGGGGTTGAGATCGGAGATACCGCCCGCACCCCACGACTGGACAACGAGCGTGTTCGGGACCACTGCAGTATCGACCGGCTGGGTAAGATCGCGCCCGGGATAGAAGCGGAACACGGCCGTACCCCACGCCGCATTGCCGTGGGTCCGCACGGCGCCCTTCAGGTCCACCAGGCAGGTGGCCAGCGCGATCCCTTCAGGGGTTGACGACAGCTGAGCGGGCCCCACCGCCAGCACCGACACACTGACCGTCACCGGGCCATTGCCGGTGGGTGCGGTCGTGGAATCCCCGCACCCACCGGACGCGATGACCGCCGTGGCCGACAGCAGCCTGAGCCAACTGGTGCGAGAGATCGCCATTGGGGTTGGGGAACGGGGTGTCCCGTCGCGGGACAGGTGCCGCACCTGCCCTTGAGAATGCGGCCGAATCCACCCGCGTCAAGGACACCGGGGCGCCCTGGCGCGAGCCGATAGAGGGCCGCAAGGGATCGGGGCCGCACCGACTCGGCGGCGCGGGCGCCTGGTCTACAGAACCCGGGTCAGCACCGACGCCGCCACCGAGCCTCAGGCGTTGCGGCCGTAGCGCCGCGATCACCCCGTTCCATACGCCAAAGGGAGCCCGGGCAGGGCTCCCTTTGTTGTCTACCCTCCGGTCCGGCGATCGCCGGCAGCCGCTAGTCCCCGTTCTCCTCCACCAGCCGCTGCCCCCGCATGTGCCGGAGCAGCCGGGCGGTGGTCTCCCGCAGCGAGCCGCGCGGGACCACGTCGTCCACCTGGCCCTTCTCCAGCAGGAACTCGGCGGTCTGGAAGCCCTCCGGCAGGTCCTGGCCGATGGTCTGCTTGATCACCCGCTGGCCGGCAAACCCGATGACCGCGCCGGGCTCGGCCAGGATGGCGTCGCCCTGCATGGCGAAGCTGGCCGAGACACCGCCGGTGGTGGGGTTGGTGAGAATGCTGATGTAGGGGACGGAGAGCTGGTACAGCTGGGCAATGGCAGCGGAGGTCTTGGCCATCTGCATGAGGGAGAAGACACCTTCCTGCATCCTGGCCCCACCTGAGGTGCACACCAGCACCATCGGGACCCGTTTCTCCGCGGATCGGCGCGCCAGCCGGGCGATCTTCTCTCCCACCACCGAGCCCATGGACCCGCCCATGAACTTGAAGTTCATGACGCCCAGGTGCAGCGGCGAGCCTTCCAGCCGGGCAGTGCCGGTGAAGATGGCATCGGAGGTTCCCACCTTGCGGTGGGCTGCGGCGAGGCGCTCGGGGTAATGCTCGAAATTCAGCGGGTCGGCCGACCGGAGGTTGGCGTACAGCGGCCGCCAGGTCCCCTCGTCGGAGAGCAGCTCGATGTACTCCTCGGCGGTGAAACGGCGGTGGTGCCCGCATTCCGGGCAGACATTGAGCGCCGCTTCGAATTTTTCCCTGATGTCCACGTGACCGCACTGGTCACATTTTTCCCAAGCGTCCGGCGGGATCTCGAGGCGAGCCCGAACCGACTGCCGGGGCTTCCTCTCTTTCTTGAACCAGGCCATGACTGCCATAGGGGATCGAGGAGGTGTTGAGGAGGTCACGAGACGGTCTCAACTGACCAACCAATTTGGGTCCCCGATGGATTCCGCGCTAGGCCCCTTTTGCTAACTTATTGCTATACATCAAGATAGCCGCCGAGCCTGGCATCCCACGCGGCCCGCAGGCAGAGCCCGATGGAGAGCGATGTGGCGAGGACAAACGACCCCCCGTAGGAGAAGAACGGCAAGGGAATCCCGGTGATCGGCATGACATTGACGGTCATCCCCACGTTCTCGAAGACATGGGTGAATAGCAGGCCCAGGATCGAGAAAACGGTCAGGCTGGTGAAGGGGTCGGTGGAGCGCCGGGCGATGCGGACCAGGATCATGAACAGGACGAAGAACAGGCCCAGGGCCAGCAGCACCCCGACGAAGCCCAGTTCCTCGCCCAGAACGGCGAAGATGAAATCGGTATGCTGCTCGGGCAGGAAGGCCAGACGTTTCTGGGGGCCATCGAGGTAGCCGTTGCCGAACCAGCCGCCCGATCCGATGGCCACCTTGGACTGGATCGCGTGATAGCCGGCCCGCTGCGGGTCCACTTCCGGGTTCAGGAAGGTGAGGAGCCGGTTCTGCTGGTAGGGCGCCAGCTGGCGCCAGACCGGGAGGGCCACGAACCCCATGACCACGTTGGCGCCGGCGACCAGGATGCCCTCCCACAGGAAGGGGCGCCAGACCAGCAGCAGGATGCCCACCAGCACCATCCAGGCGACCCAGGTCCAGAGGTTGAACGCCATCAGGAGGCTGGCCACCGGCGATGCCAGCAGGAACAGGAGAGACGGCGGGGTCCCGGCCCAGAACAGGGCGGCGAACAGGATACCCACGAACACGAGGGCGCTGCCCAGGTCGGGCTGCGCCAGGACCAGGAGGGCCGGCCCCCCGGCGATGAGGCAGGCCGGCAGCAGGTCGAGCAGCGACTCCGGGGCCTCCCGCCGTCCCGAGAGATGGCGCGCCAGCATCAGGGCCACGGCCAGCTTGGCGAACTCGGCCGGCTGCCCCACGGCCCGGCCGCCGATGTAGAGCCAGCTCTTGGTGCCCGCGGCGGTGCCCGCGCCGCCGCCGATCAGCAGGGTGAGGAGGAGCAGGCCGATGGCCAGGAGGTAGAGCGGCAGGGCGCCCCATTCCAGCAGCCGGGGCGAGATCCGGAAGGCCAGCGTGGCCACCACCACGCCGGCGCCCAGCCAGAACAGCTGCCGCCGCCAGGCCCCGGCGGCGGCGAAATTGGGCACGTCGGTCTGGCCGGCCGAGTACAGCACCACCAGCCCGAAGACCAGCAGCGCCCCCACCACGATCAGCAGTGGCCGGTCCAGGCCGATCTTGCGGTTCATCGGCGGGCCTCCGGGCCGGGGGTCGCCGGCCCCGGCCCGGTGGAGTCGGGTGGCCCGGGGAGCTGGTCCCCCGGGAGGTCCAGGCGCTGGCGCAGCGGCCGGTCCCCGAGAGAGTCGGGGCCGATCAGGTAGCGCCGGATGCTCCGGACCACGTACGGTGCGACTTCGCTGCCGTGGCCGCCAAACTCGAAGATCGCGCCCACCACGATCTCCGGCTTCTCCGCCGGGGCGAACGCGATGAACCAGCCGTGGTCGCGGTCCTTGTCGGCGTTCTGGGCGGTGCCGGTCTTCCCCGCCACGGTGAACTCGGCGTCGCGGCTGCCCCGGGCGGTGCCCCGCTCCACCACGGCGATCAGCGAATGGCGCAGGCCATCCAGCTGCTCGGCATTGAGCCCCAGGTCGAACTGGGCCACGCTGTCGGGCCGCACCAGGTAGGGGGTGGGGGTCTTGCCGTCGCCGGCCAGGGCCGCGTAGAAGCGGACCATGTTCACCAGGGTCTGGGTGTTCTCCCCCTGGCCGATCGAGAGGTTGAGCACCACCGAGTTGCTCCACCCGCGGGGCCCGTAGCGCTCGTCGTAGTAGCTCACCGTGGCGGGCCAGATCGGGGAGACCTCGTTGACCAGGTCAACGCCGGTCCGCTGCCGGAAGCCCATGGCCACGCCATCAGACAGGATGTTGGCCAGCTGGACCCGGAGCCCGAGCTGGTAGAAGTACACGTCGCAGCTCTGGGCCACCGCCCCGACCAGGTCCAGCGACCCATGCCCCGTTTTCTTCCAGCACTTGAAGTACCGGTTGCCGAACTGCATGCCGCCATTGCAGCGAATCGGCATGTGGGTGTGGAGGTCCACCAGCCCGCGCTTCAGGCCCATGGCCGCGGTGGCCAGCTTGAACGGCGAGCCGGGCGGGTACTTCACCTGCAGCGCCCGGTTGAGCAGGGGCAGCGTGGGGTCGGTGATCAGGCGCCGCCATTCCGCGGAGGAGATGCCCCCGATGAACGCGTTGGGGTCGTAGGCGGGGGTGGAATAGAGTGCCCGGATCTCCCCCTTGGGTGTCATCGCGATCAGCGCGCCGGCCTGCCCCTTGGGCCAGATGCTGTCCACGTAGCCCTGCAAGTCCATGTCGATGGTGGTATTCAGGTCCCGCCCGGGGACCGAGGGCAGCGGCGGGGCAGCGCCCTGTTCGCGCACCAGCCGGCCACGGGCGTCCACCTCGATGTACTTGAGCCCCGGCGTGCCCCGGAGGGAATCGTCGTACTCCCGCTCCAGCCCCGAGCGCCCGACCAGCGTGCCCGGGCGGGCCCCGGGGTAGATGTTCTCGTCCAGCTCCGACTGGCGCACCTCGTCCACGTAGCCCATCACGTGGGCCACCACCGCGCCGGAGGGATAGGTGCGCCGGGGCTCGGTCTGGATCACCAGCCCGGGCAGCACCGCCCGGTGCTCCTCCAGCGTGGCCACCTCCTGCCGGGTGGCGTTGCCCAGCACCAGCGCGGGCTGGTAGCGGGCCTGGAGATAGCGGTTGACCACCGCCTCCACGTGGGCGGAGTCGAACGGCACCAGCCGGCGGAACCGGTTGAGCACCTGGCGCAGCGAGTCGGTCGAGGAGGCCAGCAGCGCGACCGAGAACCCGGGCACCGTCTCGGCGACCACCCGCCCCTTGTAGTCGTAGACCGTGCCCCGGGCCGGCTGCAGGGGGACCTGGCGCAGCCGGTTGTTCTCCGCCCGGAGGCGGAACCGGTCGGACTCGACCACCTGGGTCCGGAAGAAGGCCGCCGTGAGGAGCAGGAACGCTCCCAGCAGCACCCATCCGGCGCGGATGGAGCGGTCCCGAAGGCGGGTAGGGTGGAACTCGTTCATGTATCGAGCCGGATATCCAGCCAGCGCTGGAAGACCACCAGCACCAGGGCAGCGGCCAGGGCGGTGGTGAGCCCCTGCAGCGGGGCCCAGACCAGCAGCGGGACCACCAGGCCGCCCGGCGCCGGGCCGCTGGCGGCAAGCTGGATGGCGCTGCGGGCCCACACCGCGAAGGCAATCACCAGGCCGTTGACGAACAGGTTGTCGGGGAAGAACACTGCCCGGCCCCACGCCGCCAGGTAGCCGATGACCGTGTGGGCCAGCGCCCCCGCCCCGACCCGGGCCGGGACCATCGCGTCGCCCGCCAGCCCCACCAGGAACCCCGCCACCGCCGCGGCGCCCGGCCGGCTCCGCATGGCATACAGCACCAGGGCCAGCAGGAGGAAGTCGGGCGCGATCATCGGGTAGCCCAGCCGGGGCCGGAGGCCGAAGTGCAGCACCACCAGGAGGAGCAGCACCGTCCACAGGCGCCCGCGGTCGGCCCGGATGGAGATCATGGCGCGCTGTCCATGCGGAAGGCGCCGCCGACGCCCTGGGGGCCCGCCTGCCGGAGGATCAGGACCTGCGTGGCCGTGGCCGGGCTCGCCGCGGGCCGGACCACGAAGACCCGTTCCCAGCCGGTCTCCTCCGGCGCCGGGCCCACCACCATCCCCACGGGGATCCCGGCGGGATACACTCCGCCCAGGCCCGCGGTCAGGACCAGGGTCCCGTCGGGGACGGAGTCGCGGATGGCCACCCCGCGCAGCTGCAGCAGCTGCTCGCTTCCGGTCACCTGGAGGGCTGGCGCGATGACCCCGAAGACCTCGCCCTGCTGGGTGAACACGCTGGCCCGGAACTCGGGATGCGCCCAGGTCATGGCGATGCTCCGGCTGGGCTCCACCAACCGCACCACCCCGATGAGCCCCTCCGCGCTCACCACCGGGTCGAAGACCCGGACCCCGGAGGAGCCGCCCGCCGACAGCACCAGAGTCCGGCCGTCGGTCGGCACCGACTGGTGCAGGACATCGGCGGCGAGGTACCCGGTTCCCAGGCGGCTGGCCAGGCCCAGCAGGCCGCGCAGCCGGGAGTTCTCGGCCCGGAGCGAGGGGAGAAACTGGGCCGCGTGGGCGGCCGAGTCGCGCTCGGCGCGGAGCTGCTCGAAGCTGGACCGGGTGGTGCGGGAGGCCTCGGCCCGCTCATGCAGCCAGAGGAAGGGGACCAGCACGGTACGGCGGATGGCCCCGGTGGCGCGCTCCCCCAGGTCGGGGCGGAGCAGCATGAGCACCGAGAGGACCACACACGCGACGAAGAGGAGCGTGTCCCGGCGGGACTGGCTGCGATACGCTCCTGAGGCCATTACCGGTAGAGTACGCTCTCGTACTTCTCGTAGTCGTCGAGGATCCGGCCGGCGCCGCGCACCACGCAGGTCAGCGGGTCCTCATCCACGTGGATCGGCAGCCCGGTCTCCTGGGCGAGCAGGATGTCGAGCCCGCGGATGAGCGCCCCGCCGCCGGTCATGATGATGCCCCGGTCCACGATGTCGCTGGCCAGCTCGGGCGGCGTGATCTCGAGCGCCCGCCGCACCGCGTCCACGATGCCCTGGATCGGCTCCTGCACCGCCTCGCGGATCTCGCTGGAGTGCACCCGGACGGTCTTGGGGATGCCGGAAACCAGGTCGCGGCCCTTGACCTCCATCTCCCGCTCGTCCCCAGTGGGGGCGGCCGAGCCGATCTTGATCTTGATGGACTCGGCGGTGGGCTCGCCCACCAGCAGGTTGTAGTTCTTGCGCATGAACTGCACGATGGCCTGGTCCAGCTCGTCGCCGCCCACCCGGATGGACGTGTCCGAGACGATGCCCGACAGGGCGATGACCGCGATCTCGGTGGTGCCGCCGCCGATGTCAATGACCATGTTGCCGGTGGGCGTCTCCACCGGCAGCCCCACCCCGATGGCCGCGGCCATCGGCTCCGCCACCATGTCCACCTGCTTGGCCCCGGCGGTCTCGGCCGAGTCGCGCACCGCCCGGCGCTCCACCTCGGTGATGCCCGACGGCACGCAGACGATCACCTTGGGGCGCACCCGGAAGACGTGCTTGTCGATGATGGCCTTGAGGAAGTAGCGCAGCATCTTCTCGGTGACGTCGAAGTCGGCGATCACCCCGTCCTTGAGTGGCCGCACCGCAAGGATGCCGTCGGGCGTGCGGCCCAGCATGCGCTTGGCCTCGAGCCCGATGCCCTTGATCTTGCCTGACGATTTCTCGATCGCCACCACCGAGGGCTCGTTCAGCACGATGCCTTCACCCTTGACATAGATCAGGGTGTTGGCCGTGCCGAGGTCCACCGCGATCTCATTCGCGGGCAGAAACGACCCAAGTTTTAGCGAGAGAAACGCCATTCCCGGAGCCAATCTAGACGGTGTGGGGCAAAGGTAACGGCGGCCCTAAGCCCGGACAAGAAGGCAACTTAGGTGAGGTGGGTCACCGTCCGGTGCTGCCGAACCCCCCAGTCCCCCGGCCGGTGGGCGGGAGGTCAGGCACCTCCTGGAACTGGGCCCCCTCGACCCGCGCGAAGACCAGCTGGGCGATCCGCATCCCCCGCTCCACCCGGAACGGCTCGGCCCCCAGGTTCACCAGCGCAACCATGAGTTCCCCCCGATAGTCGCTGTCAATGGTGGCGGGCGTGTTGGGGAGGGTCACCCCGAAGCGCAGCGCCAGGCCCGAGCGGGGCCGGATCTGGCACTCGAACCCGGGGGGCACGGCGATCGCCAGCCCGGTCCGGAACAGGCGCCGCTCCATGGGCGCCAGGATCCCCTCCTCGGCGCTGGCCAGGTCGTAGCCGGCCGAGCCCGGGGTGGCGAGCGCCGGCAGGGGGAGGTCGCCGCCGTGGGGCAGCCGGGTCAGCTGGACGGTGAGCATGGCGGGGTCGGGGTGAAGGGCGGCAGGCACGCCGGATGGGCGGGGTCACCGACCGGCGCCGGCAGGGGCCCGGGGGCCCCCGCGGCGGGCCGGGTGCTACAGGACGGTCTGGACCGCGAAGAGCGGCAGCCCGAAGGCCTCCGCCACCCCGGGGTACACAACCTTGCCCTCCACCACGTTGAGGCCGAGGGCCAGGGCCGGGTCGTCCTTGCAGGCCTGCTTCCAGCCGTCGCGGGCCAGGCGGAGCCCATAGGAGAGGGTGGCGTTGGTCAGGGCCAGGGTGGAGGTCCGGGGCACCCCGCCTGGCATGTTGGCCACGGCGTAGTGCAGGATCTCCTCGACGAAGTACGTCGGGTTCTCGTGGGTGGTGGGCTTGATGGTCTCGACGCAGCCGCCTTGATCCACCGCCACGTCCACGATGACCGATCCCGGCTTCATGGTCTTGAGGTCTTCCCGCTTGACCAGGTGCGGGGCCTTGGCGCCGGGCAGCAGCACCGCCCCCACGACGAGGTCCGCCGTGCGGATGGCGTCGAGGATGTTGTGCCGGTTGGAATAGAGCGTGGTGACGTTGGCCGGGAGGACGTCGTCGAGGTAACGCAGCCGCTCGAGCGAGATATCCAGGATGGTGACCCGCGCCCCCAGGCCGGCGGCCATCTTGGCGGCGTTGATGCCCACCACGCCGCCGCCGATGATGACCACGTTGGCCGGGGCCACCCCGGGCACGCCGCCCAGGAGCACGCCGCTGCCCCCGAAGACCTTCTCGAGGTACTTGGCCCCCTCCTGCACCGCCATCCGGCCCGCCACCTCGGACATCGGCGTGAGCAGGGGCAGTTCCCCGCTGGGCAGCTGGACCGTCTCGTAGGCCACCGCGATGGCCTTGGACTTGATCACCGCCCGGGTGAGGTCCTCGGCGGCGGCGAAGTGGAAGTAGGTGTAGATCACCTGGCCGGCCCGCATCCGGGGCCACTCCACCGCGATCGGCTCCTTGACCTTCATGATCATCTCGGCCTTGGCCCAGACCGCGTCGGCGTCGGGCAGGATCTGGGCCCCGGCGGCGACGTAGCTCTCGTCGGGGAACCCGCTGCCGGCGCCGGCGCCCTTCTCGATGTACACGGTGTGGCCCCGGGACACGAACGCCTCCGCTCCCGCGGGGACCAGCGCGATGCGGTTCTCGTTGGTCTTGATCTCCTTCGGGACGCCGATGATCATAGGGGTTCTCGATGAACGTTGAGTGAGGCGATCCGACTTCGCTTGCCCGCATCCCGCCCGCGGCCTGCCCGCCCGCGGCCCTGCCTGCGCCGGGCTACCCCGGCCCCAGCCGCACCACCGCCTGCCGCGCCGGCGCGAAGAACTCCGACGTGATGGCCGCCACGTCATCGGCCGTGACCCGGTCAATCTCCGCCAGGATGGCATCCAGGGGACGGTAGGCCTCCCCGTGCAGCGCCAGGGTGGCCATCCGGTTCATGCGGCTCACCGGGCTCTCCAGCGACAGCATGACCTGCCCCTTGAGCTGCTGCTTGCCCCCGGCCAGTTCCTCGGCCGTCAGGCCGTCCGCGGCCAGACGGGCATACTCCTGCCGGATGGCCTCTTCGGCAAGGGCCGCCGTGGCCGGCTGGGTGCCCAGGTAGACCCCCACCACCCCGGCGGCCTGGAAGAACTGCTGGTAAGCGTAGATGGCGTAGGCCAGCCCCAGCTCCTCGCGGATGCGCTGGAACAGCCGGCTCGACATCCCGCCGCCGAAAGCGTTGGTGACAATGGAGAGAGCGAAGCGGCGGCGGTCGCGGTACGGAAAGGTGTCGGTGCCGAAGACCAGGTGGACCTGGGCCGACTCCCGCTCGACCCGGCCCTGCCGCCCGCGGGCCGCTTCCCGCGCCGGGACCGGCGCCCTGGGTGCGCCGGCCGAGGCCGAGTCGAACCAGCCCTCGGCGGCCAGCAGGGCCAGCACCTGGTCGTGGTCCACCCGGCCGGCGGCGGCGACCACGCAGTTGCCGGGGTAGTAACCCGCCCGGTGCACCGCCTGGAGGTCGGTGGCGGCCAGCCCTCCCACGGTCTCGCGGGTGCCCAGGATCGAGTAGCCGTAGGGATGGTCGGGCCAGAGCTGCTCGCTGAACAGCTCGAAGACGAGGTCGTCCGGAGTGTCGTCCACCGTGGCGATCTCTTCCAGCACCACGTTCTTCTCGAGCTCGAGGTCCTGGGCCCGGAGCAGGGGCCGGCGCACCAGGTCGGTGAGGACATCCACGGCCCGGGGGAGGTCCTCGTCGAGGACATGGGCCTGGTAGCTGGTGTGGTCTCGGCTGGTGTAGGCGTCCAGGGAGCCGCCCCGGACCTCCAGCTCCAGGGCCAGCTGGCGGGCGCTGCGCCGCTCGGTGCCCTTGAACACCATGTGCTCCAGCAGGTGGGACACGCCCATCTTGCCGCGCGCCTCGTGGGCGCTGGCGGCCCGCACCGACACCCCGGCGGCCACGGAGCGGACGCCGGGGAGCAGTTCGGTGAGAATCGTCAGGCCGTTCGGCGCGACGGTCCGGTGGAGGTGCTGGTCCAGCCGGGTGGTCTCCACGGGGAAGACCCTACTCCTTCGGGATGAGCGCCTTCCGG
>CAZCVG010000023.1:0-24870 GCA_964501735.1 uncultured Gemmatimonadaceae bacterium
CGCCAGCAGCCCGGCGCTGACCGCCACCTTGAGCCAGAGCTTCATCCGGTCACCCCGGACCGGCCGGTCCCGTGGCTCATCGCTTCAGCCCGATCCGCGCGTTCTGGTCGGCCAGGAGGCCCACGGCCCAGACGATCAGGGCGCCCAGCAGCGCCAGCACCGCGCTCTCGGACAGGTTGTCGAGGTAGATGTCGTAGCCCAGCTTGCCCAGGCCCAGCACGAACAGCACCAGGCCGAGGGGAATGAACACCTTGAGCGGATTGAAGTAGACGATGGTCCGCAGGGTGAGCAGCAGGAAGTCGTAGGCGTGGCGGGGCCGGATCTTCGACTGCCCCAGCCGGGCGTGGTAGTCGATCGGCAGGTACTCCACCGCGTGGCCGTTGCAGTTGGCCGCGAGCGTGATCGTGGTCGTGAAGGAGAAGCCGTTTGGCAGCAGGTGCTCGTAGCGCCGGATCAGGCTCTTGCGCATGAGCCGGAGCCCCGAGTTGATGTCGGGAATGGGCCGCTCGCTCAGGTAGCTGGCCAGCCAGCGCAGGAACGCCTTGGCCGGCCGGCGGAGCAGCGGAATCTGCACCGTACCGCCGGTCCGCGCCCCGACCACCATGGCATTGCGGTCGGCTGCGGCGAGCAACTTGGGGATGGCGGCCACCGGGTAGGTGCCGTCCGCATCGGTGATCAGGATCCAGTCGTGCCGGGCGCGGGCGATGCCCAGCTTGAGGGCCGCGCCGTAGCCCCGGTTCTGCGGCCGGCGCAGCACCCGCGCCCCCGTGGCCGCCGCCCGCTCCGCGGTGTCGTCGCGGGACCCGTCATCCACCACGAGCACTTCATATTCCCAGCCGGAGGTCCGCATGACCCCCTCCACGGCGGCCACCTGGTCCGCCACGTGGGCGCCCTCGTTGTAGGCGGGGATCACGATGCTCACCGCGTGGGGCAGGGAGGTCTCGGACTCGTCGAAGACTTCTTCGATCACGGGGAGCTACCTCGGCGCGGGGAGGGAATCGGGGGCTGGCCGGCTGGCGAGGACTACCACTTCGCCGCCGCCGACGGTGCCGGGGAACACCGCCATCCGCTCATAGCGGGTCTCCAGCCGGGCCCACAGCTCGGGATACGCCGCGGAGAGGCGCACCGGGAAGGTGTAGAGTACCCAGGTCTGCGGATGGGCCTGCTCGATCTCCTCGAGCTCCTCCGGGTGCTGCACCGTGGGCCAGTCCCGGCCAAAATAGCGGGCATAGGGGAACTCAGTCAGGTCCACCGTCACGATTCCGTCCCCGGCGCCGCGGGCCTGCTCGACGTAGGCCGCCGCGGCCACGTAGTCCTGCTTCGGTCCCCAGGCGCGGGGGACGGTGAAGCCGCTGGCCACGATGACCAGCAGCGTGCCGGCCAGCGCCACCCGCTCCGCATGGCGGGGAATCGCCCAGCGGCACAGGGCAAACCCGCCCCGGATCACGATCAGGACCGCGAACCCGGCTGAGAAGAAGAAGAACCGGGGCCACAGGTTGTGCTGCAGCAGGACGATGGCGAACAGCGTGACCAGGCCCGGCAGGGTCATCACCAGCAGGAGCGCCGCGCTCTGCCGGGCGTAGCTGACGACCCCGGCCACCAGCACCAGCACCCCGGCCGCCATGGTCACCCATCCGCCCGGCAGCCCCCGGGCCATCCCGCCCATCACTTCCATGGCCAGCCACAGCGGGCTCTGCCATTCGGTATCCGCATGGAAGGCCGATGGCTCGATCAGGGTTTCGGCGAACTGCGGCAGCACCGGCGCAAAGAGCAGCAGGGTGAGGCCGGCGGACAGCGCGATGGCGAACGTGGCGGCCCGCGCCTCCCCGCTCCAGCTCCGGGGCCAGCCCACCAGCACGGCGGCGGCGAGGATCATCGCATGGGCCACCCCGACGATGGCGGCGGTGGCGTGGGTGTAGACCGCCAGCGCCATGGCGATGGCGTACCAGGCCGCCAGCTTCCGTCCGTCCGTGAACCGGCCCGCCAGGAGACGGACCAGGCACTCGCTGGCCAGCAGGCTGAAGAGCAGCAGGCCGGTGTAGCCCCGGGCGTTCTGGGAGAACCAGACGTGGTGGTAGGACAGGGCCAGCAGGCCCGCCGCCAGGAGCCCCTCCCGCCACCCCGCCACCAGGCGGCCGAAGCGGTACACCGCATACAGGCTGGCCACCCCGAACAGGACCGCCGGGAGGCGGAGCGCGAACGGACTCTCTCCCAGCAGGTCAATGGCGACCCGCGCGGTGAGGGAGTAGAGCAGGTGCTGGTTCTGGCTGTCGAAGGTGGCGAGGATCCGGGGGATCGGAAGCCGGACGTAGTCCACCAGCGTCTGGATCTCGTCGAACCAGAGCCCGCTGTTCAGCCCCGGCAGCCGCACCGCCACGCCCAGCAGGACGACCCCCAGGGCCGCCCAGCCGGCCCACCGGGGAGCGGGCGTTTCGGGGAAAATGGCCGACGGAAGGACCGGGACGGTCGGCGTCCACATGGGGATCCGGGTCCACCAGATGAGCAGCGCCCCGTGCCCCACCAGCATGACCTTGAGCAGCCACAGTCCAGCCACCAGTTCCTCGCGGACATAGCGGTTCTGCGGAAACACGCCGGTGGCGATGCTGTCCGGCCAGAGCAGCAGGCCAACCAGCACAAGCGCTACCCCCGCTCCGGTCAGTAACCTCTTTGTTGGCATTCTCTTACGGGTGCTTGAAGGATGGCCTCTCTCCAGCAAGGGCCGTTCCACGACCATCCCGGGGGGGCCCCCGGGACGCTGGAGGGGGCCGTCAGGCCCCCCGGAAGGGCTCCGGCCCGGATACTGCCCGGGTTAGCTTGCCGTACCCCAACCCGCCCGCCGTCCATGCGCGCTGTCCTGCTGTTCGCGGTACTCGCCGTTGCCCCTGCCGGAGCCCAGGTACCGGACAGGCCCCTGGTCATCACCGGGGTCACCGTAATCCCCGGCAATGGCGCTCCCGCCCGGCCCCAGCAGACCGTCGTCATCCAGGACGGCAGGATCACGGCCATCTCGCCGGCCGGCCGGGGGAACCCGAGGGGGCAGGTAGTGGACGGGCGCGGGAAATATCTCATCGCGGGGCTCTGGGACATGCATGCCCACCTCGCGAATCGCCCGTTGCTCCCCGGGCCGGCCGATTCCGCCGGCCTGGAGCGAAACCGGGACTGGGCCTTCCCCCTGCTGCTGGCCCACGGCGTGACCGGGGTGCGGGACATGGCGGGGAATCTCGCCGTCCTTGTCCGGTGGCGCCGCGAGGTGCAGGCCGGCTCGGTCCTGGGGCCCCGCCTGGTGGTCACCGGCAAGAAGCTCGGCAAGGGCCCAGTGGTCCCGGGGGCGCCGTGGCCGATCGAACGCGAGAGCGACGTCTACCGGTCGGTCCAGTTGCTGAGCCAGGGTGGGGCGGACTTCGTCAAGCTGGATGGGCTGGCCGCCCGCTACCTCCCGGCGGCTGTCGCCGCCGCGGCGAAGGCCGAACTCCCCGTGGTGGGCCACACCGCGCTTGATCTCGGCGTGGCCGGCGTGGCGGCGGCGGGCCAGCGGAGCATCGAGCACCTGGATGGCGTCATCCTCGCCGCCTCGGCCCGGGACGCGGCGATCCGGGCCGATGCCCTGGCCGAGTTCGGCTGGTGGCGCCGGCTGCTGGTCCGGGCCGGACTCTCCGACCCGGAGGAGAACTTCCGGCGCCGCTACCGGGAAATGCTCGACAGCCAGAGCGACGGGCGCACCGACAGCCTCATCGGCGTCCTGCTGCAGCACCAGACGTGGCAGGTGCCGACCCTCACGATGCTCCGGGACATCCGGCTCCTGCCCCCCGGCCCGCCGCTGGCCGCGGCCATCGCCAGGTACGCCCCGCCCGATGGGGGCGAGCCGCCGCCCGACATCCGCTGGGGCGGGGACACCCTCCTGCCGCACCAGCTCTACCGGCGCGAGCTGGAGATCCTCGGGGCGATGATCCGGCGCGGGGTGCCCATCCTGGCGGGGACCGATGGCCCGGGCGGCACTCGCGTGCCTGGGGCCAGCCTGGTCAGCGAGCTGGAGCTGCTGGTCGAGGCGGGCATGTCGCCGGCCCGAGCGCTGGCGGCCGCCACGAGTGAGCCGGCCCGGTTCCTTGGCCTGCAGGATTCCCTGGGCACGGTGGAGCCGGGGAAACTGGCCGACCTGGTTCTCCTCGACGCCGATCCGCTGCTGGAGATTGGCAACCTCCGGCGGGTTCGCGGGGTGATTCGCGGCGGGCGCTGGCTGGGGCCGGCGGAGCTGGACTCGCTCCGCAACCGGGCGGCGGCGCTGGCGGGACGCTAGCGGGCGGATGGCTCAGGGGACGGAGAGTCCCACCACGAAGGCATCACTGGTCCCCCCGAAGTTACCCTGCACAGCGGCCGTGGTGGCCAGGTTCCCCGACGCGGTGATCCCGGTGACGTACACCGTGCCCTGGGCGGAGACGATCACCGAGCGCCCGCGGTCGGCCCCGCTGCCCCCGACCCGCACCGAATAGACGACCTCCGACAGGTCGGGCGAGAACTCGGTCAGGTACACGTCCTGGCCGCTGCCGGGCAGGCCGGGCATGTTGGTGGGGAAGTCCGACGAGAACGTCCCGCCGGTCATGAAGATGTTCCCGGTGCCATCCATCGTGATCCCCTCCGCGCCCTCGGCCCCGGACCCCCCGAGATAGGTCATCGCCGCCAGCGCCCCCGTGGGCGTGAGCCGGCAGAGGAAGGCATCGGCGCTGCCGCGCAGCTGCGTCTGGAAGGCGTTGCCGGTGACCGACAGGTCGGTGGAGGTGGTGGGACCGCTCACCGCCGCGTTGCCCTGGGCGTCCACCCAGAGCTGGTGGGTCTCGCTGTCCTCCGTGCCACTTCCGCCCACGTAGGTGCCGTACAGCAGGGTGGAGCCGTCGAGGCTGAGCTTGGCCACGTACACGTCGCTGTTGCCGCCCAGGGTGTGGTCGAAGCCGTTAGGGGTCGGCATGTCGGGGGACCGCGTGAAGATTGACACGAACACCGCCGAGCTGGTCACCCGGATGGTGTTGGTGTTGCCCTCGTTGCCCGACCCGCCCAGGTACGTGGCCCAGAGCACCTGCGAGCCGTCGCCCTTGATCTTGGCAATCAGGGCGTCACGCCCGCCGGCCCGGGTCTTCTGGAAGGCGTTGGTGAACCACCCCGCGGGGAAGTTGTCGGTCGAATCCGAGGTCACGATGTAGATGTCGTAGTTGGCATCCACCGCGATGTCCCGGATGGGCACGTAATCGTCGCTGCCGAAGTAGGTGCAGAACACCCGGGTCTGCCCGTCGGCGGTGAACTTGCACAGGAATCCGTCCTGGTTGCCGTACTCCGGGCCGCCGAAACCGCCGCCGAAAGTGGTCTGCAGCGCCCCGGCCGTGACCGGGAACCCCGCCCCCGCGCGCCCGGCCACGTAGATGAAGCCCTGGTCGTCCACCTCCACGGCATACGCCCGCTCGAACTCCGGGCCGCCGAGGAAGGTGCCCCAGACCCGGGTCCCGGCGGGCGTGAGCTTCAGGATGAAGGCGTCGCTCGGGTACGAGCCGGACCCGTCGTAGCTGGCATCGTAGCCGCCGGCGCCCGCCGGGAACGACGCCGAGGTGGTGTTGCCGACCACGACGACGTTGCCCTGCGGATCGGTGGCCACGTCCCGGCCCATGTCCTCGGTCCCTCCGCCCAGGTAGGTCGCGAAGTCGATGGCCAGGCTGTCCCCGCTGGGGGGTGGCGGCAGGTTCGGGGGCGGGTTGCTGCCGGTGGGGCTGCCGCCGCATGCGGGCAGCGAGAGGGCGAGGAGCAGGAGCGGCGTGATCAGATGGCGTGTCGGCATCGGCTGGCCTGCAAAGGACTCAAGGTCTGGGCAGCGGTGACACCTGCACCGTGCCATCGGGCTGGATCGCCAGGCTGAAATACGCCCGGCTGGGGTAATCCGCCATCACCTGGGGATTCAGCGGTGCGGAGTCCCTCGCGAAGAGTACCCGGTTGGCGGCCAGCGGGTAATTGTTGAGCGGGAACGCCGCCTTCCAGCCCCATCCAGCTTCGTTCACGAACACCACCGCGTCGGTGATGTTCCTCACCCGGACCGCTTCCCGGACCCGGCCATCCACCCCCCGGTAGCGGCGCCCGTACTCGGCCAGCAGCGGGGGATAGGCAAACAGCACGGTGGACAGCGCCAGCGCCGCCACCAGCGCCCGGGCCTGGCGGCTGGTCTCGGGGGTGCCCCGCTCCAGCCACTCCGAGGTGATCCGGGCCAGGAGCAGCATCACCGCCGGCGCCGCCAGGTACAGGTGGCGCGAGCCGTAGGCCACGCCATGGTAGAAATGCAGGAAGTACACCGCGAGCAGGGCCGCGACCGTCCCCTGCATCACGGTGAACCATTCGTCCCAGTCGCGCCGCCGCCGGACGGCATAGACCAGCGCCGCCACCGGCAGCAGCGGCAGCCCGAACAGGTCGAGCAGGAACTGGCCCACCCGGTAGCTGCTCACCCGCACCGCGTCGTCGGGATAGAACCCCGGCCACTCCGGGCCATGAATCTTGGTGCCCATGTCGGCGCCGAACCCCATGCCGAAGCGCTCGCCGGGATTGCGGAGCCGGAAGTACTCGGTCATCGGCATGACCAGGGCACTGCCGGTGAGGGCCCGGTTGTAGAGCAGGGTGAGCAGCACGCCCCCGAAGGCGATGGCTGTGGTGAGCACGCACAGCGGCAGCAACCGGGGATTGCGGCGCAGGCGGACCAGCCCCTGGATGGCGAAGGGCAGGGTGACCGCCACGGTATCAATCGGCCGCACCAGCAGGTTGATGCCGAGGCAGAGCCCGGCCAGCACGGCGGCGCCGCGGGACTCGGTGCTCAGCAGCCGGGCCCAGCTCCAGCAGAAGCCGCCGAACAGCGCCAGGTTGGCGGGGTGGGCCATGAAGGTGCCGTTCATGAACAGGAGCAGCGGGCAGAAGGCCAGCAGCAGCACGGCCAGCCGCGCGGTGCGGCCGGTGAAGCCCGCCTCGCGGAAGAACCCGTGGAACAAGTAGAGGGCCAGCGCGCCCAGCAGCGGGTTCACCAGCCAGGGCGCCCGGACCAGGTAGCCGATCGCCAGTAGGACCGGCCACCCGGGGTTCATGATGCCGAACCAGCGGTCGTGCAGGACCATCGTGTGGATGAACTGGAACGAGCCCGTCGGCACCGGCGCCGGCAGGCTCCAGCTGCCCTGCGCGATGGCCTTGGCCTGGAACTGGTAGGCGACTTCGTCGCTGACGTGCGGAATCCCGTCGAGAACCAGGAAGCTGGCCGCGACGCTGAGCAGCGCGCTGGTCGCGGCCACCTGGCCCACGCTGCGCTGGTCGAGCCATTCCACCAGCCGGGCGGTGGGCCGCTCCAGCCGCTCGGCCAGGACGAACAAGGCCAGGAACCCGGCGGTGCCGAGGACCACCACCTGGAGGAACGCCACCCCGTCGAGGTACCGCCGGCCCAGCAGCACTACCAGGACCGTGAGGACCGCCGTCGGCAGGAGCACCCGGCCGTTGATCAGCAGGCGGGCCGATTCGCGCAGGAGGAAGAGCGCCCGCACCGGGCCGGTGACGCCGATGGCGAACAGGCAGAGGAAGATGGTCAGGACCAGCGCGGTCATGCTCAGGGCTCCGGCGGCGGTGACTGCTGCTCCATGACGAAGCGGTGCCCGGCCCCCTGGTTGAGCACCATGTCCTTCATCAGGCGCAGGTCCCGCACCCAGCTCAGCGCCACCAGGCACATCGCGGCCGTGGCCACCAGGCGGATGGGCCGGGAGGCCCGGCGCCAGATTTCACCCGGGGCGGCCTGGCCGGCCAGCAGGCCGGCCGCGCCGAGAGCCAGCATGGGACGGAGCGGGACGCCGTAGCGGGACAGCGCGTACGTCGCGCCGAAGAGCACCGTGGCCTGGACCGCCAGCAGGATCCCGAGCCGGGCCAGCGGCTGGTCCAGCAGCAGGATGAGGCCCGCCAGCCCCGCCAGTGCCAGGGCGGCCCAGAACACCGCCGCCACGGTGGTGACGGCCGGGGTGATCCAGCGGGGCAGTCCCTTCCCGTACCAGTCGTTCCGGAGGTGGCGGAGCAGGAACGAATCGAGGGTCCAGAGATGGCCTGCTTCCCAGGCGCTCTTGGCCAGGAACCGCATCGGGTTGGCCCGGATGTTGGCCCAGCCCTGCTCCATGGCCAGCGACTGCGCCCGGGCGGCGTCCACCGCCACCAGGCGGGTGTAGGCCTGGCCGTCCACCACCCCGTAGCGGTCGGACCAGCGGTCGTCCTTGTCCACGAAGGCCGCCTCGGGCTGGCTCCCCACCAGGAAGTTGAACGGGCCGTTGCTGTCAATCAGCACCACGGTGTTGGTCACCCGGGTGTTGCGGTAGGTCCATGGCAGGATCACCAGCATGCAGGAGGTGGCGATGACCGCGAACCGGCCCAGCGCCAAGCCCGGCGCGGGCCGGCCGCCGGCGCGCCATTCGCGCCACGCCCCCCAGCCGAACCAGAGGGCCAGGAACGGCAGGAAGGTGACCAGCATCGGGCGCACCAGGGCGCCCACCCCCAGCAGCGCCCCGATGAGCGCCCACCGGCGCCAGGGGGTGCTGTCAGGATCGCGGGTCAGCAGCTCGGCGGCGAGCAGGAGAATGGTGAGGAACAGGGTCTCCGACCACAGCCGGTGGGAGAACGCGACCAGCACCGGGTCGAACGCGAAGATCAGGGCGGCGACACGGCCGGCCCGTTCGCCGGCCATGCGCCGGCCCAGCAAGTACATGAGGATCGTGGACCAGGCCGAGAGGGCCACCTGGGCCAGCCGGACGCCGAGGGTGCCGGCGCCGATGGCCAGCCAGAAAGCCATGAAGGCGGGATAGCCCGGCGGCCGGAAGGTGCCTTCGTACCCGCGGCCCCAGGCCAGGCCGGTGGCCAGCTCCAGATAGGCACCCTCGTCGAGGATGGGAGCATGGTGCCTGACCGCCAGCGCCAGGGCCAGCTTGAGCACCACCGAGAGGGCGAGTCCGGCCATGAAGGTTCGGTCCCTCAGCCAGTGGGCGGTCATGGAAACTCCACCTTGCGTCCGGGGTGGGGGAATGGCGGCACCTGTCGCAGGCGGTCGAGGTAGGCCTCGGCCCGGGCGCGTCCCAGGGCGGTGGGGTAGAGATTGGCCCGCTCGAGCGGGTCACTGGCCCAGTCGAAGAGCTGGTGGTTCGAGTCGGGGTGCTCGATGAAATGATAGGCGCTGTCGGTGAGGGCGCGGAGGTCCCCCCCCGAGGAGGGATACCACTCCGGCATCCGGATCGCCCGCTGGACTTCGGAGAGTACCGGGGGCTCCCCCTGGGGCGGCGCGCCGCCCCAGAACCGCGCCAGCGACGCGCCCGGGAACGTGGCCGACTCCCCCCGCACCAGCGACAGGATGGTGGCCGGCAGGTCGCGGAGGCTGACTGTCTGGGTCACCCGCTCGCCCCGTGGCGCCTGGCCCGGCGCCACGATCACCAGCGGCACATGCAGGGCATCGCGGTACAGGGAATGCCCGTGCAGGAACACCCCGTGCTCGCCGAACTCCTCGCCGTGGTCTGAGGTCACCACGATGATGGTGTTCTTGCGGAGGTCGCGCCGGTCGAGCTCCGCCAGCAGGTGGCCGATCTCCGCATCCAGCCAGGCGATGGACGCCTCGTACGCGTCCTGCTCCAGCAGGATGTCCTCCGGCCGCATCTGCTCCCGGCGGAGCCGGACGCCGAGGCGCCGGAGCGGGCTCAGCTGGTTGGGGCGGGCGTACCCGGCGAAGCGCTGGAACCACTCGGCCGGCGGCAGGTAGGGATCGTGGGCATCGAAGTAGTTCAGGAAGCCGAAGAACGGACGGTCCCCCACGCCATCGAGCCAGTCGAGGAACTCCGCGTTGACCGTCGCGGCCGGCTTCCGGCCCAGGATTTCGTCGCTGCCCACCAGCTGGCGGAGCAGGCGGGAGTCGGTGATCCGGCGGGTGACGTTGCAGCTGCGCAGGATCAGGCCCAGGCCGAAGCGGAAGTCGCGATAGCGCTGGAAGCCCCGCCCCAGCCCCTTCTCGTAATCGGTGTAGATCAGGTTGGCCACGAACCCGCCGGTGGCGTAGCCCCGGGCGGCGAGGGCCTCGGCCAGGGTCGAGTCACTCTTGTCCAGGGGCCGGAACCAGCTGGTGGTCTGCTCGTGCGGCCAGCGGCCGGTGAACATGCTGGCGTGCGACGGCAGCGTCCATGGCGCCGGCGCCAGGGCGCGGCCGAAGGTGACACCCTCGGTGGCCAGTCGCTCGAGAGTCGGGGTGGTCTGGCGTGAGTGCCCGTACAGGCTCAGGCTCGAGGCCCGCACCGTGTCGAGGATGAGGAGTAGCACATTGGGCGTCCGGCTCGGCGCTGGGAGCGCGGCGACCGCCCGGTGCTCCCGCCAGCGCCGGACTGTCACCATGCCGAGGGCCGTGACCAGCAGGCCCGCCAGCAGCAGCGGCGAGAGCCACCGGACCGCCCGGGCCACCGCCGACTCGCGGGCGCCCAGCATCCGGCTGGCCTGGAAGCCGAGACCAAGGCTGAGCAGCACCAGCGCGGCGGCGTGCAGCCGGGGCCCGAAGTGCAGGGACACCAGCCCGGCCGACGCGGCGGTCACGGTGCCGAAGACGGTCAGGCGGAATGCAGGCAGCTGGGCCCAGCGGCGCTGGAGCAGGGCCAGGAACGCCGCGGGCAGGGTGAAGATCAGGAGGTAGGCGAGCGGGGCCAGCCAGTAGATGTCCCGGGAGCGGGCGGTGAACTCCCCCTGGGCATGCTTGCGGTAGAGGAGGAGCAGCACCTCCCCGGCACCGGCCAGGATCGCGAGGCAGACCGCGAAGTGAATCGGCGTCAGGCGCGAGGCGCCACGCTCCGGCGTGGCCGTCATGGCGCGGCGTCTCCCGGGGGCCCGCCCCAGCTCAGCCCCGACCCGCGCAGGGCGCGCTGCAGCTCGCTGCGGAGCCGGGCGGTGAGCCCGGCATGGGCGCTGTCGGTGGCGAGGTTCAGCTGTTCCCCCGGGTCGGCGGTGATGTCGAACAACTCCGCGCCGCCACTCTCCTCCTCGACGTAGTGCCAGGGCCCCTCCACCAGGGCCGCCACCGACCCGCGTGAGGCTGGCCAGTTCGAGGGCACCGCCGAACGCCGCGCGAGCTCGGTCCGCACCTGGGCGGCGCTGTCGTCGGCCAGCGGCAGCGGGACACCGGGGAAGCCGGCGCCGGTCAGGCCCAGCGCGCCGGCCACCGTGGCAGGCACCTGGTCAATGCCCACCGGGCTCCGGACCACCGTGCCGCCGTGCCGGGCCCCCGGCCAGCGCACCACCAGCGGCACATGGGTCTGGTCCCAGTACAGGCTGTGGCCGTGGTAGATCATGCCGTGTTCTCCCCAGCTCTCGCCGTGGTCGGACGTGATGATAATGACCGTGCGCTCGAGCAGGCCCCGGCCGGCCAGCTGGGCGAAGAGCTCGCCCAGAGCGTCGTCCAGCGCCAGGATGGACTCGTCGTAGAGGTCCACCAGCTCCGCCAGCCGTTCGGGCGGCGGCAGCTCGACCGACGCGCCGATGGCGCCGAGTTCGATCTCCCCGCGCCCGTCCTGCCCTGGCCCGGTGCGGAACCGGCCCGCGAAGGGCGCCGGCGGCTTGAGCGGCGAGTGGACCTCGAAGTAGTTCACGAACGCGAAGAACGGCTTCCCGCCCAGCCCATCCACCCAGCGCAGCAGGTCCCGGTTGAGCTCCGGCCCCCATTTCCGTCCCGGCATGTCGTCGAGGCCGAACCGGGGCAGCACCTCGTAGGCCAGCCGCCGGCCCAGGGTGGTGCGGGCCAGGGCGTCGGCCAGGTTGCCGTAGTAGTCCTCGTAATGGATGAACCCGCGCGCCAGCCCGGTGTGCCGCCCGGTCCAGAAGGTGTTCGAGACGAACCCGCCGGTGGCCCAGCCGGCGTCCCGGAGCCGCTCGGCCAGGGTGGGGAAGCGCCCGTCGAGGAACGGCCGCCGCATGATGCCCGCCCGGTGGCGGCTCAACGGCTCGCCGGTGAACAGCGAGGCGTGGCTGGGCAGCGTCCATGAGGACGAGGAATGCGCGTTGTCGTAGCGCACCGCCTGCCGGGCGAACGAGTCGAGGCGCGGTGAGGTCAGGCGGCCGTAGCCATACAGCGACAGGTGGTCCGCCCGCTGGGTATCGAGGATCAGGACCAGGACATTCGGGGCGTCCGCCGGTGGCGCCGGCAGCGCCGACATGGCCCGCCGCTCCGCCACCCGGCTCCATCCCAGCGTGATCACCATCAGGAGCAGCACACCACCTGCCAGCAGCGGCAGGCTGCGGAGCATAATCCGCTCCAGCATCTCCTGCCGGGCCCGGTACCAGCGGGTCACCACCGTGGCGATGCCGGCCGCCAGCAGGAGCGCGGCCACCTCGGAGAAGATCTGTCCCTGCAGGGTGGCGGCGAGGTAGGCGCCCGTGAAGGTGAGCACCGCCACCAATCCGGTGTCCCATGGAATGGGGCGTGGCGCGCTCAGCCGGGCCAGCGCCCCGGCGGCCGCTCCCGCCACCAGGCCCACCGCGCCCATGACCAGCGGCGGCATCCACACGGCATAGGCCGAATTCCCCGTGCGCCACGACAGCGCCCCCGGGACCAGGCCGAGGGCCAGCCACTCCACCCCCTCCACCAGCCCGGCCACGAGTCCGACCCACAGCCCGATGCGCAGGTAGGGCCTCACGACGCGGGCTCCGGGGTTCGGGCCCTCGCCGCGACCCGGCGGACCAGGTAGAAGCCGAGGACCACGAGGACACTGGAATACACGGGGATCTCCACCAGGGGCCGGAGCCGCCACTCCCCGGCGAGAATCCACCCCAGGTTCAGGAAGGGCACCATGAGGACGAACGCGAGCACCACACCGGCAGTGCGGGTCGGCCAGAGGGCGCCCAGGAAGGGCACCAGCCACAGGGCGAACCAGGGCCACACGTGCCCGACCAGCGCAAGCAGCATGTACGCCATCACCGCGAGGGCGCCAAGCACCCAGCGTTCCCAGCCCGGGCGGCGTGCGGCGCGCAGGAGGACCAGCCCGGTGGCGATGAGCCCGAGGACCGCGAACACCTGGTCCATCCGCACCAGTGGCAGGTCCACGCCCAGGTACCTGGCCACGCTCACCACGTAGGAGCTGGGCACCCAGAAGATCCAGCTCTGCATGCTCCGGGTGGCGCCGAGAAAGCCCGGGCCGTCGTAGAAGGCCAGCAGCGCGAGCAGTGACCCGGCGCCGCAGGCGGCCAGGGTCAGCAGGTAGCGCCGCGTGAACAGCACACCCGCCCGCTTCGCGGCGAGCAGCTCCAGCCCCACCAGCGGGAGGGTGATGAACTTGATCAGGCACGAGCAGGCCAGCCACAGGGGCGCCAGCCGGTGATCGCCCCGGTCCACCGCCTCCAGCCAGAGGCTGACGAACATCACCATGACCACGTCGTTGTGGCCCTCGGCCACGGCAAAGTAGACCGCGGCGGGAAGCCACCCGATCAGGCAGGTCACCACGAGCCGCTCCCGCGCGCCGCGCCGGCCGGCCAGCCGCCGGAGTGCCGCCAGGGTGAACAGCCACGCGCTGGCCAGCACCATCTTGTGCAGCAGGAACTCCCATAGCACCTGCCGGCGGGCCAGCCGCCCGACGCCCCCGATGAGGAACGCCCAGAGCGGGCCATAGGTAAGGCGCTCCTGCGGCTCGAAGTCGCTTCCCGGGATGCCCTGGAAAACCTCCGGGGTGAAGGGGGCATAGTAGGCGTTCTGGCCCTCCCCCAGCATCCTCCCCCACGCCACCGACAGCCAGAAATCGGGGGTGTACGAGGGGAACGCGAAGGCCGCCACCAGCACCAGGGTCACCGCCACCCGGCCCGCCATCCGGTCCGCAGCCGCCGTGACCTCGCTCTCGGGGCTGCCGGTCGTGGCGCGGAGCGCCAGCAGCATCGCGATGCTTGCCACGCCCAGCGGCAGGGACGCGGCCAGCGCCCGCCAGTACGGGTTGCCGAGTGGCAGGCCGCCTCGCACGGCGGTGCGCAGGTAGTCGGGCACGCCGGGCAGCCAGTGGAGGGTGGCCGCCAGCCGGTCCACGAAGGCGATTTCGTCTCCCTGGAGAAACAGGATGGGAGAGAATGCCGCCAGGCCCGGTGCCAGCACGATGATCGCCAGGAAGGCGGCCACGCTGACCGCTCCCAGGATGGCCAGGCGCCTTGCCAGCGGGTTCGCTGGACCGCTCATGGGCCGGGCGGCGGGTGTGTCCCGCGCGGCGGGACGTCCGGGGCGCCGCCCCAGCCCGGGCGCTTCAGCGCGCGCAGCGAGTCCCGCAGGGCATCGAGGGTGGCGGTGTGGCCCGGGTCGCCGGCCAGGTTATGAAGCTCGTCCCGATCGGTGGCCAGGTTGAACAGCTCTTCCTTGCCCCGGCCGCCCAGGATGTAGTGATGCCCCCCGGCCACGATGGTGTTCATGGTGCCCAGTGTGGCCGGCTCCTCGGGCGGGGTGTTGATCCCCTTGGTCACCTGGGCCAGCAACGGGCTGGGCGTCCCGCTCGCCCTGCCTGACCAGAACTGCGCCAGCGAGGTGCCGGGAAACGGGGCCTCCCCGGGTAGCCCGGCCACCTGGCGCACCGTCTCGGCCAGGTCCCGCAGGGACACCGCCCGGGGAATCCGCACGCCCGCCGGGATTCCCGGTCCCCGCATCACCAGCGGCACATGGAGCAGGGGGTGGTAGAGGCTGTTACCGTGTTCGGTGAGCCCGTGTTCGCCGATGTGGGTGCCGTGGTCGGAGGTGATGATCACCAGGGTGCTGTCGAGCAAGCCGCGTCTGGCAAGGGAGTCGAGGACCGCGCCGAGATACTCGTCGGTTCTGGCAATCGCCGCGTCGTAGCGATCCGCCATGGGCCGGTCCGAATCCCACGGGGAGCCGGGCCGCACCCGGGGCAGCGGCATGTGGGCGTCGAAGTAATTCAGGAACACGAAGAACCGCCCGGGCCGCTCCCGGTCCAGCCAGTGGAGGAACTCCGCCGTCACCCGGGGGCCGTCCTTGCGGTCGTTGTCCCGCCTTGCCCGACGGGTGCCCTGCCACCAGTCGAGCGCGGTGCCGTAGAGCGTGGCGCTCAGCAGCAGCTGGCGCCGGCTGAGCTTGAAGTCCTGGTAGTGCTCGAACCCGCGCGCCAGCCCGCTTTCCCGCCCGGTGTACATCAGGTTCGCCACGAATCCCGCCGTGGCGTATCCCTCCGCCGCGAACGCTTCCGCCAGGGTACGGGGTGTCCTGTCGAGGGGCACCAGCCAGTCGGTGGTGAGGTCCTGGTGGTAGAGCCCCGTGAACATGGTGCCGTGCGACGGGAGGGTCCACGGCGCGGTGGAGTAGGCGCTGTCGAAGGTGACCCCGCCGGCCGCGAACGCCGCCAGCCGAGGGCTGGTCGGCCGGTCGTAGCCATACCAGCCGAGCGAGGCCGCCCGGACGGTGTCGAGGATGATCAGCAGGATGTTGGGGCGGGCGGGGTCTCCCGGGGCGGCGGGCCGTCCAGCGGCGGAGCGCAGGGCGTTACCCCGCACCCCGGAAACCGCGCCCACCGCGCCTACCACCGCCAGGATGATGGCCGCCACCGGCACAAGCTTCCTGCCAAGCCGCTCCACCGCCGGCGTCAGCACTCGGCCCAGCTGGACGCCGAGGCCCAGGCTCAGGAGCAGCACCGCGATCCGGCTCAGCTTGAGCCCGAACCAGAATGACAGCAGGCTGAACGCCGTGAGGGTGAGCCCGATGCCCAGGACGAGCCGAAGGGTCACTGCTCTGGGTGCCAGCCAGGCCGCTGCGGCGACCGGCACCGCCACCGCCCCGAAGAGCAGGGCATAGGCGGCAGGCGCCAGCCAGAGCGAGTCCGGCGAGGCGAACGTCAGCTGGTGAAGGAGGTGCTGCTGGATGGCCAGGCTGCCGCCCTCGGTCAGGCCGGTGCCCAGACCCAGCAGCACCAGCAGCGCTACCACTTCCAGCGGGCGGCCCCGCGCCGGGATGTCCCCGGTCACGGCATCTCCTCGTCCAGGGCGCCCTCGATGGGCTCGGCGTGCCACTCGGGTGGTGTCAGGGCATGCGCCAGGCTGTCGAGGCGATTCCCGGCCGCCGCCCAGGCGGCGTCGTCCGCCAGGTTCCGTTCCTCGTGGGGATCGGACTCCAGGTCGTACAACTCGCCCCGGCCGTCACCGTTGAGGATGTAATGCAGCTCCCCGTCGCGCACCGCGCTCATGTTCCCGAGCGTGACCGGCTCATGCGGCGGGGTGTTGACGCCCTTGGGCGCACCCGCCAGCAGCGGGTCGCCCCCGCGGTCCTGCCGCCAGAGGGTTGCCAGCGACCCGCCCGGGAATGGGTGGCCGCTCCCCGGTACGGCCAGCTCGGCCACGGTCGCGGGCAGCGACCGCAGGGACACCGGCGTCTCAACCCGCATCCCTTCGGGGATGCCGGGGCCCCACATCACCAGGGGAATGTGCAGCAACTGGATGTACAGGCTGTTGCCGTGCTGCCGGAGGCCATGCTCCCCGAACAGCTCGCCATGATCCGAGGCGAGGATCACGATGGTGTTCTCCAGCTCCTCGCGCGCCTCGAGCGCGCTGAGCAGCCGGTCCAGCTCGGCGTCGAGGAGATGGATCGCCCCGTCGTACTTGTCCAGCAGCCGGTTGTCGCTTTGGAAGCGGGTCCGGAAGTCATCTGGCGGGAAGTACGGATCGTGAGCATCGAAATAGTTGAGGAACGCGAACCAGGGCCGGCCGGCTTCCCCTTCCGCCGACCAGGCCAGGAAACGGTCCGTGATCTCGGCGGCTCGGCGCGGGGGGTAGAGCCGCATCCCGCCCCGGAAGAAGGGCCGCCAGCGCTGGAGGCGCTGCCCCAGGGTCGTGCTGGTGTAGACGGTCTGGAGCGTGCGGGGAAAGTCGTCGTAGTAGCTGAATCCCCGGGCCAGCCCGGTTTCCCGGCTGGTTGCGATGAGGTTGGCCACGATCCCGCCGGTCCGGTATCCCTGGGCCGCCAGGAATTCCGCCAGCGTCGGGGCCTCGGTCTGCATCGGGGTGCGCCAGCCGGCCCCCAGTTCCTGGGTGTGGAGGCCGGTGAAGGCGCTGCCATGTCCCGCGAGCGTCCAGGGGGCGGTGCTCATGGCCTGCTCGAACACGGTGGCCCGGTCCGCCCAGCGCGCGAGTTGCGGCGTGGTCGGCCGCTCGTACCCGAGGAGGCTGAGGTTCTCGCCCCGGACCGTGTCCCAGATGATCAGGAGCACGTTAGGCACGCCCGCTGGAGGGTCCCCTGCGTCGCCGGCCAGCCTGGACCGCAGCGCGCCCGCGCCCGCCATCGCCACGGCGAGCACCAGGGTGATCCCGGCCAGAAGGGGCAGGGCCCGGACGAAAGTGGCCGGTGCCCGGGACCCGGGTTTCGAGGCCAACCGGGCCAGCTGCACGCCGATCGCGGTGGCCAGGATCACCTGCGCCAGCCAGTGGGCCCGCCCGCCGAACAGGTTGGCCATCAGGATGACGCCACCCAGGAAGCCCATCACCCCGATCACCCGAGGCAGCGTGACCACCCGTGGCCAGAGGCGGCGCAGGGCGGGGGCCGCGAGCGCCAGCGGAACCGACAGGGCCGCATAGGTGACGGGCGCCATCCAGATGATGTCCACCGGGGCCCAGATGGTGCGCTCCTGCACGTAATGCCGGAAAAGCAGGACGAGCCCTTCCAGCAGGCCGGTGGCCAGGCCGGCCACCAGCGGAACCGCAAGGAACGGCCCGAGCGGCAGGCGGGTGATCCGGGGCATCGTCATGGCACGAACCTCACTTTCTCCAGGGCGGCGCGCAGCGCTGCCAGCCGCGGCTGGCTGCCCGGGAGGCCGGCGAGATCATGCTGCTCGCGCGGATCCCCCAGGAGGTCGAACAGCTCCTCGCGCCCGGTGCCGAGGTTGCGGATGTAGCGGACGCTGTCGTCGCTGAGCGCCAGCAGGTCCCCCTGGGCCGCGGGATAGCGCTCGGGCTGGCGGATGGCCTTGCGGACGCCCTGGAGCAGGGTGTCCCCGCTGCCGGCCCCGGCGAAGTACCGCGACAGGGAGGCGCCGGGGAAGCGCTCCGCCGCCGCCAGCCCGGTCAGGTCGAGGACCGTCATGGGCAGGTCGCGCAGGCTCACCGGCGCGGGGACCCGGGCCCCGGCGGGGACCAGGCCGGGCGCCCGGATCACCAGGGGAACCTGCACCGCCTGACGATAGAGGCTGTTGCCGTGGTCGAACAGCCCGTGCTCGCCGAACTCCTCGCCGTGGTCGCTGGTGACGATGATCAGGGTGCTGTCGAGCAGGCCCCGCCGCTCCAGCTCCGCGAACAGGACGCCCAGCTGGCTGTCCAGCCACGCCAGGCCGCCGTCGTAGGCGTTCTCGGCCCAGGCGGTGGTTTCGGGCCGCTGGTCATCCCCGGGCTTCCCGGTGCGGTGGAGCCGCGGGTCCGGCTGGGTCCCCGCCGGCACGAACATCCGGTCGTATGGCGGAGGAGGCAGGTAGGGACGGTGGGCGTCGTAGAAATTGATGAAGGCAAAGAAGGGCCGCCCCGCCGGGCGCCGGTCGAGCCAGCGGAGGAAGCTCCGGTTGATGCTGACGGCATCCTTCCGGCCCAGGGCATCATCCTCGCCGATGAGCCGGCGCAGGGTGCGGTTGCGGCTCACCACCCGGACCAGGGAACTGTTGCGGAGGACCAGGGCCGGCGTGAGGACGTAATCCTCGAACGCCACGAACCCCCGGGCCAGCCCCACCTCACGGCTGACGTAATTCGTGTTTCCGGAGAACCCGACCGGCTCGAACCCCTGCCGCGCCATCGCCTCGGCCAGCGTCGGGATCGCCGGGTCCAACGGGACCAGCCAGTCGGCCGACATCTCGTGCGGCCACAGGCCGGTGAACATGGACGCGTGCGAAGGCAGGGTCCACGGGGCGGTGGAGAATGCCCGGTCGAACGTGGTGCCGCCCGCGGCCAACCCGTCCAGCACCGGCGAGGTGTTCCGGCCGTAGCCGTAGAGGCCCAAATTGAACGCCCGCACCGTGTCGAGCACGATCAGCAGGACGTTGGTGCGGGCCGCGGCGGCCGGCAGGGCCGCCAGTGCCCGGCGCTCCGCCAGGGCCTGTCCCCCACGCACCATCCCCGCCAGGACGAGCACCGCTGCCAGCAGGCCTGCCAGCAGGCGCCTCGAGACCAGCCCCAGCCGCTCCGCCCCCTGGCGTTCCGCCCACCGGCCGGCCTGGACCCCGATGCCCGCCGCCAGCACCAGCGCCGCCACCCGGTGAAACTGCGGGAAGATGTAGAACGCCCCGAAGGCGGCCAGGCCAACAAAGAGCCCGGCTGCCGAGGCCATTGTGACCAGCCGAGGTGCCACCCGCGCCGCGACGAACAGGCCCAGGCCGATCACGGCAAAGATCAGCCCGTTGACCAGCGGCGCCGTCCAGACCACGTCCGGGCCGAGGAACAGGAACTCCCGGAGCAGGAACCGGCGGACGCCGTGGCCCAGCAGCTCGCCGAAGCCGGCCAGCAGGCCGGCCGCGAGGGAGAGTGTCAGGAGGGGACGGAGTCGCATCAGGTCGGGCTCTCAGGGGCTGCCGGGGGCTCGCGCGGGCGGGCCCATCCGGCGGTCGAGGAAAAGTCCCAGGCCGGCCAGCTCGGCCGACCATCCCGGTTCGGCCGAGAGGTTGCGCGTTTCCGCGGAATCTTCTGTCAGCCGGTAAAGTGCTGTCCGCAGGTCCACGTCGCGAAGGAACGCCAGGTCCTCGGTCAGCAGGCCCTGCAGGTCCCCTCGAGCGGTGACGTCCCAGGGAGGCCGGTTCGGGGCCCACCGGGTACTCATCAGGAGGGTGTCCGGACCCGGCCGTTCCGTCTGCCAGAACCGGGCCAAAGACCGTCCCGGGAAGGGGTTGCCCCCCGGAGGACCGGCCAGATCCACGATCGTAGAGGCCAGGTCACGCAGGCTGACCCGGGATTCCACGACTACGCCCCCCGGAACCTGACCCGGCCATACCAGGATCAGCGGGACGGCCACGGAGGGCTGGTAGAGGGTATGGCCATGGCCGTAGATGCCATGCTCCCCGAACTCCTCACCATGGTCCGAGGTGATGATCACCAGGGTGTTCTCCAGCAGCCCCCGCTCCGCCAGGGCCCCCAGCAGCTGCCCGATCTCCGCATCCAGGTAGGCGATGGCCTGGTCGTACGGCCGCATGTCCCGGGGCTGGTCGTCCTTGTGGGCGCCCCCGTGCTGCGCTGGGGGGAGCGGCGGGTACGCCGCCGCGGCGAACGCGGTGTCGTACGGCGCCATCGGCAGGTAGGGCTCGTGGGCGTCCAGGTAGTTCAGGAACGCGAAGAACGGCCGTCCGGGCGTCTGGTCGAGCCAGGCCAGCAGCTCCGCATTGACCTCCCGCCCGGTCTTCCGGCGGTAATCGCGCAGGGCCGGGGGGAGGAGCCGCCGGAATAGCGGGAGGTCGTAGACCTTCTGGGTGAAGGCCCCGGTGCGCAGGATCTGGGGGAGGCTGATCCCCTGCGCCTCGTAGCGGGAGAATCCCCGGTCCAGGCCGGTCCACCGGGAGGTGTAGCTCATGTTGGCCACCATTGCCCCGGTGCGGTACCCCCGCCCGGCGAGCACCTCCGCCAGGGTGCTGTCCCGCGCATCGAGCGGCGAGTACCAGCTGGCCGACATCTCGTGGGCCCAGCGGCCAGTGAACATGGACGAGTGCGACGGCAGGGTCCACGGCGCCGTGGAATAGGCCCGCCCGAACCGGACCCCCCGGGCCGAGAGGGCCTCCAGCACCGGCGTGGTCGGCAGCCGGTAGCCGTAGGCGCTCAGGTTGAACGAACGCACCGTGTCGAGGACCAGGAGCAGCACGTTGGGAACTCCCGCCGGCGCCGCGGGCAGGCGGGCCAGCGCCCGCCGCTCGCGGACGAGGAACCTGACCTCGATCGCCACCGCCGCGAGCGCCACCGCGCCCAGCATGGCCGCGAGGCTGGGCCGGAGGAACCGCGCGAACCGTTCGGCCCGGGGGCCCAGGCGCATGGCGGTCTGCACCCCCACGCCCAGCGCCAGGATGTCCACCGTGACCACCCCGAGGTGCCCGTCCAGCACCCTGAGCGCGGCCATCGCGGCCAGGGTGGCGAGCAGGCCGATCAGCCGGGCGGGCGTGGCGAACCGGGGCCAGAGGCGCACCACCGGAACCAGCACAAGACCCACCGCCGTGAAGAAAAGCAGGTTGGAGACCGCGGGCATCCAGACGAAATAGATCCCTGACCGGATGGGGACATCGCCAAGCTGGTTCCTGACCAGGTGGGAAAACGACTCCAGGAATCCCGCCACCAGCCCGAACCAGGCCGCCGCCGCGACCACCGTGCCCGCCCGCCAGGCGGGCTGGGGCGTTCGGTCGTGGTTCATCAATGGTATCTTGCGCGGGGGGGCCTGGCCGGCGCGGCGCCCCGGGGAGGACGGGTCATGCACGCTCCTCGTGTGGAGAGAGGACATGGGACCGTGAGGTCCCGCCAGTTAATCTGTCCTCGGCGGGCCCCGGAGCGTAGGGCGGAGAGGCTCTGTCGCCGCCAACCCATGGCCTGCTAGCTTCCCGCACCGGGGCAGGCCGGCACCGGGGCCGGTCGCAGGCCGAGTACGGCTCTTGCATTCGGCCTTTTCCCGACCACTATGCCTTCCCCCTCCTCCCGGCCGGCCCACAGCGGCCCTCCCCGCGTCCTCCATATGCTGGCCCCCGGCCCCGCCGGCGGGCTGGAGAGCGTGGTGCGCCTGCTGGCCGGCGGATGGGCGGGACGGGGCTGGCCCGCTGGGGTGGCGCTGACACTGGATGCCGGGACCGCGCTGCCTGAGGACTTCGCCGGCCTGTCGGGAGCGGGGGTGGAGGTCATCGTGCACGAGGTCCGCACCCGCGGGTACCTCAAGGAGCGACGGCTCCACCTGGAGACCCTCCGCCGTTTCAGGCCGGACCTGGTGCATACCCACGGATACCGGGCCGACCTCCTGGGCGGCTCGGCGGCCGGGCTCCTTGGTATCCCGCGGGTGAGCACGGTACACGGCTTCACCGGCGGGGACTGGAAGAACCGCCTGTACGAGACCCTGCAGCTGCGCGCCCTCAGGGGCTTCGAGGCGGTGGTCGCGGTCTCCCGACCGCTGGTGGCGCGCCTGGCCCGCACCGGCATCCCGGCCGCGCGGATCGCCGAGATTCCCAACGCCTGGGGCCCCACCACCCCGGCCTTGGGGCGGGCCCACGCGCGCGAGGCCCTGGGCCTGGCGCCTGGCGGGGTCGTCCTCGGCTGGGTGGGGCGGCTCTCGCGGGAGAAGGGGCCGGATGTGTTCCTGCAGGCCCTGGCCCAGCTGGACCATCCCGCCCCGGTCAGCGCGGCCATTCTCGGGAACGGCCGGATGCGGGACGAACTGATGGCCGAGGCGGTCCGCCTCGGCGTGAGCGAGCGCATCCATTGGGCCGGACTGGTCCCCGGCGCGGGGCGGCTGCTGGCGGCGTTCGACGGCTTCGTGCTCAGCTCGCGCACCGAGGGCACGCCCATCGTGCTGTTCGAGGCCATGGCGGCGGGTGTCCCGATCATCGCCGCGGCGGTGGGAGGCGTCCCCGATGTGCTGGACGGGGAAGTCGCCCTGCTGGTCTCGCCGGAGGATCCGGCCGCACTGGCGGGCGCCATCAGAGGGCTGCTCGCCGATCCCGCCGCCGCCACGGCCCGCGCCGGCCGCGCCACCCGCCGGCTGGCCGAACGCTATTCATTGGATCCCTGGCTGGACCGCCATCGGGACCTTTACACCGAAGTGCTCGCCGGCCGGCGAGGGGAGGTGGCTGGGCGATGATCGCGCTCGAGGTGTTCTTCGTCCTGCTGCCGCTGCTGCTCGGAGCCTATGCCTACCTGGCGTACCCGGCGCTCCTCAAGCTGCTCAACCGGGGCCGCCACACCCTGCCCGCTGAAGACCCCGCGGAATGGCCCGCCATCAGCATCGTGGTGCCCGCCTACAATGAGGCCGCCGCGATCCGGCGGACCCTCGACTCCCTGCTGGCGCTCGATTACCCCGCCGACCGGCGCCAGATCCTCGTCGTGTCGGACTGCTCCACCGACGGCACCGACGACATCGTGGCCGGCTACGCGGACCGGGGGGTGGAGCTTTTGCGGATGCCCGAGCGGAGCGGCAAGACCGCGGCGGAGAACGCGGCGCTGTCCCGGATCACGGCGGGGATCGTGGTCAACACCGATGCCACCATCCGCATCCTCCCCGCCTCCCTCAAGCCGCTGATCCGGATGTTCCAGGACCCCGCCATCGGGGTGGCCTCCGGGCGGGACGTCAGCGTCGGCGACCTGTCCGCCGAGGGGAACCAGGGGGAGTCGGGATACGTGGGCTACGAGATGTGGGTCCGGTCGCTGGAGACCCGGATGAACTCGATCGTCGGGGCCAGCGGCTGCTTCTACGCCATCCGGCGCGAGCTGCATGAGACCCTGGTCCCCTCCGCCCTCAGCCGGGACTTCGCCTCGGCCCTGACCGCAAGGGAGCACGGCATGCGGGCGGTCTCGGTGGACGAGGCGGTCTGCCTGGTGCCGCGCACGGCCTCGCTGCGCCGCGAGTTCCGGCGGAAGATCCGCACCATGGCGCGCGGCCTGGAGACGCTCTGGTACAAGCGCCACCTGCTCAATCCTGTCCGCTACGGCAGCTTCGCCTGGATGCTCTGGAGCCACAAGCTGGTGCGGTGGCTGGTGTTCCTGGTGTGGCCCCTGGCCCTCGTGGGCCTGCTGCTGTTGGCCCGGGACTCCATCATCGCCCGGGTGCTGTTCGGCGTGGCGCTCGTGGGTATGGGGCTGGGGCTGCTGGCGTGGCGGGCGCCCGAGGGGCGGCCCCTGCCCAGGCTGGTGGCCATCTGCGGCTTTGCGCTGGTGTCCCACGTGGCGGGGCTGGTGGCGTGGAGCAAGGCGCTCCGGGGAGAACTCAACCCCATCTGGGAGCCGACCCGCCGGCCGGTCTGAGGCCGGCGGCGGCCCTCACCAGGCCGGCATTACCCGGTCCACCTCCGGGATCAGGTCCGCCGCCACGCGGGCCGCCACCTCCGCGGCCTGGGCCTCGGTTGTCTGTTCGTTGAGATGCACCACGATCCGGACCAGCGACTCCTCGGTCCGGCCCCGCACGGCGGCGTCCCGGAGCAGCTCCCACTTCACCTGGTATTCATTGGCGGCCACCCGCCCCCGTCCCTGGTACCAGTAGAAGACCAGGGCCCGCTGCTGCTTGTTCTGGAGCAGGTAGCGGTTGACGGTGGCCGGGCCACCGGCGGTGGGGACCACCGTGGTGGTCTGCTGCAGCGCCTCCCAGCCTGACCCCGGCAGGCAGTTCTTGGGCGAATGAATGGTCTTGCCCTGCGTCTGCTGGTCGTAATAGCCCACGTAGACTTCAAACGGCGCCACCTCCCCCGGGAAGTAGCGGCGCAGGTAGGACGACATTCCCGCCGCCTCCTGCTCTTCCCTGGAGATCGTCGCCGGGGCGCCCGAACGGCCGCCCAGGGCCACCGGGATGGAGTCCAGGGGCAGGGCCAGGGTCATCCGCTCCTGCCGGTCCACCGCCAGGGTGACGACGCAGCCGAGGGACAGCACGGCGGCCGGGAGCCAGCTGGTCCAGTTAGGCATCGGCCGGCGCCCCCAGGAGCCGCCCCTCGATGGCCGCCACCGCCCAGGTGAACGCCCCGAGGATCAGGAAGGCGGTCACGAACAGCAGCCAGCCCTCGCTGAGGTGCATGAAGCCCTCGCCCAGGCGGGGATCCACCCAGTGTACCAGGAAGCCGGTCAGGAACACCCGGAACGCGTTGACCACCATCGCAACCGGGATCGCCAGCCCGATCAGGAGCAGCCGGCTGACGGGGTGGCGGAGCCAGA
>CAZCVG010000024.1:0-23707 GCA_964501735.1 uncultured Gemmatimonadaceae bacterium
ATCTGGTAGTCCTCGAAGGTGGTGCGGGCCTCGAACGGCACGACCAGGTCGCCGACCCAGGGCAGTTCCAGCCGGCCCGAGACCACCTGGCGGTAGGGCATCCAGTGGCGTCCCTCCTGCAGGGCGTACTCGAGATCGGCATTCAGGGTGAGCACCCGGCTCACCACCCGGTTGAGGCGCCGTTCGTCCTTGTCGTCCTCGTCATCGGGGTCCAGCCAGAGCGCGGTGCCCACGAACCGGAAGGTGAACCGCACCAGGGCCGCGGACTCGGCCTCGAGCCAGAGCCGCCCGGCCACCTGGGACTCCCCGCTTCGCCGGGGCCAGACTTCCACGGCCAGCAGGCGGATGCGGCGGCCATCGGGGAGGGCAATCTGGATACTGTCGGTCAGGCGGTAGCGGTACCACTCGGCGCCCTCGGCGGCGAGCGGGTGCAACGCCGCCCGGGGCGGAACCTCGTTGCCGAAGACCCGGACCGAATCGCCCAGGGCGCGGGGCACGAACCAGGGCCGGTCGAAGCTGCTTGTCAGGCGCACGTCCTCCCAGCGCGAGGCGGCGCGGCGGCCGAGGATCTCGACCCGGAGGTCGTTGGGCGCGGCCCACTGCATGGTGCCCTCCTCCTCCTCGGCCGCGGCGTTGGGAACCTCGGCCCAGCGCCGCCGGCCCAGCCCGAGAGAGAGCCGGTAGCGGAACCGGGCCTGATAGTCGGCCAGGGTCGAGTCGGCGCTGCCGTGCCGCGCCACCGCGCGCTCGATGAGCTGCCGGGTCGCGGCGTCGGCGTAGGCCAGGGTGTCGGCCGGCAGGGCGAGGGCGGCGGCGAGGAGGAGGCCAATCATGGCAGGGTCCGGACAAACGTCACGGCCCCGCGGCGAGGTGCCACGGGGCCGGGGAGATCTGGAAACGGGGTGGGGTCAGGCGATCTCTTCGACATCCGCCCCATTGCGGGCCCAGCGGGTCCGGCCGTCGCGATGGAGGCCGTACGCCTTGAGCCGGCGCCACAGCGTGGTCCGGCTGATGCCGAGGTGCTTGGCGGTTTCCGCCAGCTTCCAGCCATGGGCATCGAGGGTCCGGACGATGGCGTCCTTCTCCCGGTCGGCCAGGGTGGTCGGCCCTTCCAGGCCGGGGATGAACATCGCCTCTCCCAGTTCCATGGCGCCGATGCGGAGCGGGCGGAGCCGGCCGCCCATGGCGGCGAGCCGGGGCATCAGGGTCTGGGCTTCTTCGTCGGATTGCTCCAGCGAGGCCAGCGCCTCACGGGCGGGGGCATTGGCGTAGAGCACCTTGCCCTCGGGATCAAAGACGACGACGCCTTCACTGAATCCGTCCAGCAGGGCCTTGGCCAGGGGAGAGAAAACCGAGGGGGTCGTATGGGTATCCGGCATATGTTCGGCCTACGGCTCGGGTTTGGCAGGGGTTTCAGTCAGCGTCCTATGCCCCAATAGACGATTGAGGTGGCGGGGGATTGGACAGGCCCCCCCTGCCACTGCCCCTCTCCCCCGCCGGCTCGGCCGATTCCGCCCGCAGGACGAGCCCCAGACCCGCGAAAATAGTCAGGCCGGCCGCGATGGTCCGGGCCGACATGACCTCGCCCGGCAGGACGAACGGGGTCGCGACAGAGGCCAGGAACGGCTGCAGGTAGACGAAAGCCGCCACCGTGTTGGAGGAGGTCCGCCGGAGGGCCCATAGGTTGAGGAAGTAGGCGGTCACGGTCGGCCCGGCCACGAGGTACGCCGCCAGCCACCAGGTGGTTCGGCTGGCCTCGGCGGGGGTCGCCAGGGCCGGCACGGCCAGCGGTGCTACGCCGAGGGCCGCGAAAATCATGACGTAGGCGTTCACCGTGATGGGATCGTGGCTGCGGAGGATGGGCTTGGAGACCAGGAAGTAGGCGGCGTAGCAGATCATGCCGAGCAGGATGGCCAGGTTGCCGAGCGCCACCCCCGGCGTGAAGGTCAGCCGGTCGGGGCCCACGAGGTAGATCGCCCCCGCCCCCGCCAGCGCGATGCCCGCCAGCTTCCCCACGGAGGGTCGCTCGAGCCCCAGCAGGAGCGAGCCGAGCACTGTGAAGACCGGCACGGTGGTCACCAGGATCGTGGCGTTGACGGCGGTGGAGTGGGCCAGGCCGAAGAGGAACAGCGACTGGTTGAGGGTGACCCCGAGCAGGCCCGTGACAGCCAGCCTGAGCAGCGTGCGGGGATCGGTGATCCAGGGCCCGCGCCGGATGATGAGCACCGCGAGCATGGCCAGGGCGGCCCCGAAGATCCGGATCCCGACCAGCCGGGCAGCGCCCAGCTCAGGGAGGACCAGCCGGCCGATGACGGCCAGGCTGGCGAAGAACACCTGGACGATGAGTAGGGCGAGCGCGGTCACCGGCGGCGGCGGTGCTTGGGCGAGCGGAGCCGCGCCCTTCGCTCCTCCCGCCCCGCCCGCTCCATCGCCTCATCCAGCGCCTCGAGGGTGTCGGCCTCGAGCGCCGGGCGGCTCCCCCGGAGCACCGCGAAGCGGAGCGGCCGGTCCAGGCGGGGCAGGTCCTGGGGGTGGAGCCGGCGGGCCTGGCCCTCGCGCAGGTGGAGCCTGACCACGCCGGCACCGTCCTCCACCTCGTAGTGCAAGGCCAGGGTGTCCCCGAAGAGCCGGACGCTGCCGGGCAGCGCCGCCAGCCTTGCCCGTTCGGCCTCGGGAACCCGGGCGGCCAGATCCAGGTCGAGCGGAGCGCGGAGGAACCCCTGCCAGCTGCCGACACCGGCGAGCTGCTGCACCAGCTGTTCCCGGATCGCGGCCGGCGCGAGCGCATCCAGATGGCCGCCGGAGCGCCGCCAGAGTTCGCCCGCCTCCGCCACGGCCCGGCGGACCCGGCCCTGGGCGGGGTGGGTGGTCTCGCCGGCCAGCAGCGCTCCCGCCAGCGCCTCATGCAGGGCCGGCTGCTGGTTGGGCGGGACGTCGCCCTCGACCGGTTCCACCAGGGTGTCCAGCTCGAAGCCGAAATACGAGAGCCGCTGGCGCCGCACCAGGTGCTGGTGCTTCCGCGGGCCCGACACCGCGAACTCCATCGCGCCGTGCCTGGCGTAGCGCCGGACCAGGTCGTAGGGGATGGTCGTACCCTCGATGGCGGCACGGGCCACCCCGAAGCGGTCGGCGAAGAACCGGAGGTTTCCGGCCACCGCGCCCCAGCTTCCGGCCACCGAGTTGCGGGAGACCCGCGCCTCCTGCCCGTCGGCGGTGTGCTCGTCCATCACCAGGTCGAAGGGCATGATGCGGGCCACCAGGTCGACCCACGCCTCGCGCAGCTCCCGGCCGGCGTAGGGCAGCTTGAGCGGCAGTTCCACGTCGAGGGCGCGGAACACCGACGCGGTGCCCAGCGCGATGTCCTCGATCGCCTTGACCAGCACGCCGCGGCCCTCGGCCCACTCGGCCAGCCCGTCCTCGTCGAAGAGGTGGCGGGGCAGGCCGTACACCGTGCCCAGGCGGCCGTGCCGGTTCACCGCCTCGGCAAAGAGGTTATAGGCGGTGAGGTGGTCGCTGCCGTTGACTCGGACGCCTTCGATATCCCGCTCCTCGCGGGTCATGCGATGGAGCGAGTCAATGTTGGAGCAGACGGCCACCACCGGCGTCAGCTCCGCGCCGGCGTGCACCAGCAGCTCGCCCCAGGCCCGGTCCACCGGGAGCGCCTCCACCTCCCGGCCGTAGCGGGTGAGCCGGCCGTCCTCCACCAGGCCGCGGTCGGTGAGCAGGGCCAGCGACTTTCGGTAGGCGGTCTTGTCGAGCGCCACCGGGAGGTCCAGCTCGCTCGCGTCCACGCCGAGGGCGGCGCAGGTGACCGCGACCCGCTCGGCATCCCCGGCGAGCTGGAACTCCGGCGGGGTGGGCCGGAGCTTCTCGAACACCATGTCCCGGTCGGTGAGGATGTAGACCTCGCCCCCCGCCACCCGGCCGTGGACCCGGCCGGCCATCTGCAGGATCTCGTTGGGGCCGAGGTAGAGCCGGTGGAGCACGTTCCGGCCGCGGTCTACCACGTTGGCGTAGCGTGCGTCGTAGATCACCACCGTGTCCAACCCGCGGATGTTGAGCGCCGACTGGCCCGCGGCGGTCATGGCGAGGAGAAAGGGGTGGGACGCTTCTCCCTCGAGGAACGGGCGGATCACCCGGATGGGCTCGCCCCCGTGGTAGAAGGCGGCATTGAGCCGGGGCCAGCGGGCGCCAAGATTCCGCGCCAGCTGCTCGACCTCGGCACGAGTCGGGACGAAGACCGCCACCCCGCGTTTCTCCTTCATCATGTAACGCATGAAGCGGTCGTCGAAGAACTCCTCGGCCTTCTTCGGCACCACCTTCACCCGGGCGCGCAGCCGGGAGTCGAACGCGGTGGTCTCCAGCACCTCGGCCGAGCCGAGGTAGCGGGCGTAGAACGACGGATCCACGGTGGCGGAGAGCCAGATGAAGCGGCAACCGGCCCGCTTGCCCAGGGCCAGGCAGAGCTCCAGCTCGGCGGAGGTCTGGTGGATCTCGTCGGCGATGATCGTGTCGCCGCGGGAGATGAGGTTGTCCTCGAACCAGCGCCGGGCGATGCCGGTGGTGACGATCACCACGTTCCAGGTGGGGGTCTCGGGCGTGGCCTCGCGTTCCCGGTTGACCACGCCCACCCGGAGCGGCGCCTGGAGGATGGATTCGGCGATCGGGCGAATGCCCAGGGTCTTGCCGGTCCCGGTGCCGGCCACGATGCCGAAGCCCTTGCCCGAGGCGGCAAGGGTCCGGAGTTCCTCGCCGTGTTCCTGCTCCAGGATGGTCTCGATCCCGGTGAGCCCGAGCGCCAGCTCGATGGTCTCGCAGGCCGCACGAGTGGGGGCGATGACAATGACCCGGCCACGGGGGTGGTCGGCCCGGCGGTAGGCCTCGGGATCGGGCGGAAGGAGGTGATCGCGGGACGGGCGCACACCGGAATGTAAGGGAAGCCGCCCGAGGCCGTTTCCTTACCGTCCGGCAGGGCTATATCTTCCTCCAGCCTCACTCACCACAAGGCGGGCCGCACCACTCATGCGCCGGCTTCCAATCGCTCTCGCCTTCTCGCTGCTGGCCGGCGCCGGGCCGCTGGCGGGACAGTCGTCGGTCACCGGGGTGCGGGACCTGGCCTTCGGGGTGGTGATCCGCGGGGTCCCCACGTCGGTCGCACCGAACGATCCGGTCCGCAGCGGACGGTTCTACGTCCGGCATCGCCTCAACCGGCAGGTACAGGTGCGCTTCACCCTGCCGACCCAGTTGCCGCGGGTGGGCGGCGGCGGCAACCTGCCGATCAGCTTCGGGCCGGCCGACGCGATCGCCCAGGGGACGGCACCCACCAGCCGGCCGGTCACCTTCAATCCCAACGGGGCCCGAACCTTCAACCTGGTCACCAGCGCCGATTTTTTCGTGAACCTCGGTGGCCGGGTCTCACCCGCGGCCAACCAGCCCACCGGCAACTACCGCGGTACCGTCACGCTCACCTGCACCTTCTTCTAGCCAGCGACATAGGGATCGGACCGGGCCCGGAGCGGCTGGCCGACCCGACCGGACCAGTCTCACCCCCGCGACCCGCCGGGGCACGGCGCCGCCTTGTCACGCGGGACTCGGGTGGAACTGACAGGGAAAGAACGCCCGGCCGTACCGGCCGGGCGCTAGTTGCGGAGGAACTCGATCGAGACCACGACGGTGGCCTCGTCGCGGGGCCCGGGACGCCGGACCCGGAGCCGGGCCAGCCGGGGGTGGGCCGCTTCGACGGAGTCCCCGGGGAGCCTGCCATGGGCCAGGCGGAGCGCGGAGCGCAGGGCCGCCTGGGACGGTCCGGCCGGCAGGACCGAGGCGGTCGCCCGGACCTGTGAGCGGTCTTGCGCGCTGACCGTCGGCGGGGCGAGAAGCGAGACAAGGACGATCATGAGGGCGCCGCTGAGGGCTCGGCAGGAGCACTCGGGCAGGGCGAGACGGCGGGGGCGGGCCTGCCGGTGACCGCGGTCACCGGGCCTGGCCTGGTCATGGCTTCCAAATCGTTGCAGCATGCTGACTTGGACCTTCTTCCCTTGGCGACGGGAGGTGCCCAGAACTTGCCTCATGGTGTACAAGAGATAGACACCTTGAAGTCCTCTAAAAACAACTACTTACCGCATGTGAGCCGCATTCTTTCGACACGCGGCACGTTGGTTGCCCTCCCCCCGGCCAGGGAGCTGGCACTCCCTGGAATTCGCAGTCTCGACGACCACACCCACATCCAGAGGGAAGGGCAATGCGCACTCTCACCAAAGTATCGGCCTTCGTGGCCGCGTTCTTGAGCCTGGCCACTGTCGCCCAGGCCCAGAGCGCCAACATCAATGCGACTGCGACGGTGTTCCAGGCGATGACCGTCACCGGGGCCCGCGACCTCGACTTCGGGAACGTCTTTCCCGGCGTCGCCAAGGCCGTCGCCGTGTCCGCGGCGACCAGCGGCCGGTTTGACCTGACCGGCCAGGCCAGCGCCAACGTGGACCTGACGTTCACGCTGCCGGCCAACCTGACCAGCGGCGCGAACAACCTGCCGATCGGCACCTGGACCGGCTGCAGCAACGGCACCAACACCACCACGGGCTGCACGGCGTTCACGCCGTCGGCGGCGCCGTCCTCGACCGCGTTCAGCGGCGCGGGCGCGCTCTTCGTGTTCGTGGGCGCCACGGTCACCCCGGCGGCCAACCAGGCGGCGGGGAATTACACCGGCACGGTCACCATGACCGCGGCCTATTTCTGATCTGCGATTCCAGGGTTACCCGGATGGTCCACGGGCTGGGCGGACACGGCTATCTTGCTCGTGTCACTCACCCGTGAGGCCTTCCCGGGGATCCCCGCAATGCACCGATGCGCTCTACCCTTCGTCCTCGCCCTGCTCGCCGTGGTCCGGCCCCTGGCCGGGCAGTCCACGGTCACCGGGGTGCGCGACCTGGCGTTCGGAGCCGTGATCCGCGGAGTGGCGACCACGGTGGCCCCCACGGACCCGATCCGGAGCGGGCGGTTCTACATCCGCCACGTCATCGGGCGGCAGGTCCAGGTCCGCTTCACGCTGCCGACGACGCTGGCCCGGGTGGGCGGGGGCGGCACGCTGGCCATCAGCTTCCGGAACGGGGACGCCATGGCCCAGGGTACGGCGCCGGGAAGTCCCCAGGTCTTTTTCAATCCCAAGGCGAACAAGAAGCTGGACCTGACCACCAGCAACGACCTGTTCGTGAACATCGGCGGGCAGGTCTCGCCGACCGGGACCCAGGCCACGGGTTCCTACCGCGGGACCATCGTCCTCACCGTCAATTTCCTGTAGAGATCATGATGCCACTGCGCCGCGCTAGTGCGATCCTGGCCTTCGTGCTGGGCCTGACCCAGGCCGCCGCCGCCCAGGGAGTCGTGGTCGCGCCGCATGCCATCTACCTGGATCACCGCACCCGGAGCGCGTCCATCACGCTCTACAATCCCGGGGCCGATCCGGCCGAAGTGACGATCTCCTCCCTGTTTGGCTACCCGGTCACCGACTCGCTCGGTGACTTCACGCTGTTCATCCCCGACTCGGTGGAGGCCTCGATGCCGGCCGCCACCGCCTGGATCGAGGCCTTCCCCCGCCGGATGACGCTGCCCCCGCTGCAGCGCCAGACCGTCCGCCTCCTGGCCCGGCCACCAATGGCGCTGGGCGACGGGGAGTACTGGTCCCGGGTGATGATCTCGGCCAAGGGCGCCGCGGTGCCGGTCTCCTCCGCCGTAGACACCAGCGGCATCCAGATCGGCCTCTCGCTCGAGGTCCGGACCATCATCCCGCTGATCTACCGCAAGGGCCCGCTGTACACCGGGGTGGTGGTGTATGACCTCCGCGCCGTGCCCCAGGGCGACTCGATCGCGGTCCGGGTCCGGCTGGAGCGGCGGGGCACCGCCGCCTACATCGGCACCGCCACGGGAACCCTGGTGAATGCCGCCGGGGCCAGCGTGGCCAGCTTCTCCCAGCCGGTGGCCGTCTATTACAACGCCGAGCCTGCGTTCATGCTGCCCCGCACTGGGCTCCCGCCCGGGAGCTACCGCTTCCACCTGGTGCTGAGCAGTGAGCGCCCCGACATCCAGCCCGAGCTGCTGCTCAGGGCGCCGGTGTCCCGGGACTCGGTGACGGTGGTCCTGCCGTGAAACGGACCGGGCGCCGCCGCCGGACCATGCTGCTCTTCGCGCTGGTGATCGCGAGCGCGGGGGCACGGACCGACGCGGGCCCGACCTGGCGCGCCGGCGCGCCCGCCATTCAGCCGGATACTCCCGCCACGCCCGCACCGTCCCGGCCGATGGCGTCCCGCGTCCCCGCCGAGCGGCAGCCAGCAGGCGTGGGCCGCAGCACGGAGGACCGGGCCCGGCGTCCAGACGCCCTGATCATTCAGCCGGAGTCGACGGCGGTGGCTCTCGCCACACGGCCGTCCACCGCCCAGGTCCCTGCCGGACCGAGGCCCACGGGACCCGCCCACCCGACGCAGCGCGGCGCGGCGATGCCTCAAGCGCCCGCCAGCCAGGAAGCGCCGTCGCTGGTTGGTACACTGACCGAGCGCATCAGCCGGGTGGCGTACGCGGTGGCCGAGTGGCTCCGGCCCGCTACGGCCGACGCCCAGGAGCCGCGCCCGCTCTCCCCCCCGGAACCGCTGGCCGCCGCCACCTTCCGGTCCCTCGGCGCCCAGCCGGGACTCGACCCGGTCCTGATCGAACTCATGCTGGGCCGGATCGCGAGCCGGACGGTGGAGGCCTACCGGGTCGGGGACGAGGCCCTGGTGCCGCTGAGCGCGTTCTTCGAGCTGGCCGAGATCCGCACCTTCCGCCGCCCGGGCGGGGTGGTGGAGGCGATGGTCCAGCCGGGGAATGTGCCGCTGGTGCTCGATCCCGCAAGCCGCACCCTCCGGGTCGGCAAGGAGAAGCTGTCGCTCGGGCCGGACGAGATGGCGACGGCCGGCAGCGAGGTCTTCCTGGGCACGGCGGTGCTGGCGCGGGTCTTTGCCCTGGAATGGGACATCAGCTGGCCGGATCTCCAGGTGGTGGTGCTGGAACCGGGCACGCTGCCCGTGGCCCGGCGGATCCGGCGGGAGTCCATGCTCCGCGCCCAGCTCATGAACTCTACCCCGGCCGACCAGGCCGGCCTGCGGCTCGGCCTGCAGCGCTCGGCGCTCAAGGGGCTGATCCTCGACTACTCGTTCCTCACCCCCACCAACGGGCTCGATGCCGGGGCCTATGCCACCACGATGGGGCTGGACCTGTTCGGCGGTTCGTTTGCCCTCGGGGTGCAGAGCCAGAACGGCACCGGCCGGCCGCCGCGCACCGAGGCCTCCTGGACGGGGATCTGGCGGGACAACCGCTGGCTGTCGCAGGTGCAGCTGGGTGACGGCATCAGCACAGGGCCGCGCTCGCGCAGCCTCCGGGGCGCCTCGTTCTCCAACAGCCCGTACGCCCGGCCCTCGATCCTGGGCCAGGTTCCCTTCGAGGGCCAGCTCGGGGCCGGGTGGACGGTGGAGGCGTACCGGGGCGGCCGGCTGATCGGCTTCGACTCGGTCAACTCGCTGGGCCAGTATTCCTTCGACGTGCCGATCCAGTATGGCGAGAACCCGGTGGATTTCGTGGCCTACGGCCCCTTCGGCGAGGTGCGCGAGTTCAACCGGACCTACCGGCTCCCCACCGAGGGGCTGCCGGCCCGGCGATTCGAGTACGGGATCTCGGGCGGCGAATGCCGCACCGAGCGCTGCCGCACCACGGCCAACGTGGACCTGCGCTACGGCATCAGCACCCGCTGGACGGCGCGGGCCGGGCTGGACCAGTTCGGCCGTGACAGCCTGGGCGACCTGACCCACCCTTACGTGGGCCTGCTCGGGACGGTCACCAACGCGATCACGCTCGAGGGCGAGGCGGTGGGCAACGCGGTACTGCGGGGCGCGGTGCGCTACGAGCCCTCGCTCAACCTCGCCGTCCAGGCCGAGGCCCATCGCTTTGCCCGGGGCGCGCGGGACCCGATCCTGACTCCGGAGGGCCGGCTCACCCAGTACACCCTCGCGGCCTTCCTGCGGCCGGTGAGCGAGCTGGGCGGGCTCTACTTCGACGCCAGCCTCGACCGGGTGCACGCCCTGAGCAATGACATCACCAGCGCCCGGCTGGGCGCATCGTTCCAGGTCTCCGAAATCCGGATGCTGCCCTCGGTCCGGATGCAGCAGACCTCGGGTGGCGGTCCGGTGTTCCGGCAGACCTTCTTCAGCCTGAGCACCTTCGTGCTGCCCCAGCCCTCACTCGGCCGGCTCCTGGGCCGGCTCACCGCCCGCACCGGCCTGGAAGTGGAGAGCGGCGCGGGCGTGGCGAGCGCCTCCGCCTACGTCAGCGCCCCGCTGATGCGCGGGCTCCGGGCCGAGACCGGCGTCACCTGGATGCGCGGCACCAGCGGGCCCGGCGTGTCGCTCCTCATCGCAGCCGAGCTGCCAAGTGTCAGGTCCTACACCACGCTGACCGCCGGCGGCGGCCGGGAGGCCATGGGCACCCAGTACGTCACCGGCTCGGCGATCTACAACCCTGCCCGGGGCGGGGCCGATTTCTACGGCAGTTCGTCCCTGGCACGGGGCGGGGTGACCGGGCGAGTCTTCCTGGACCTCAACGGCAACGGCCGGTTCGACCGGGACGAGCACCCGATTCCCGGTGTCCGGGTGGTGGTCGGCCCCACGTTCGACTTCTCCGACGAGAACGGCGCCTACCAGGTGTGGGATGTGCTGCCTTACGAGCCGGCCCAGGTCATGGTGGATTCGGCCACGATTCCCTCGCCGTTGTGGGTGCCGGCCTTCGGCATGGCGCTGGTGGAGCCCGCGCCCAACCGGTATCGCAGCCTCGACGTGCCGATCGTGCCGGCCGGCGTCATCGAGGGCCGGCTGAGCGGCCCCGGGGCGCGGCGGGCGGGCGCCGCGGCGATCACCCTGATCCTCCAGAACACCAGGACCGGCGAGAAGCGGAAGATTGACACCTTCTCCGACGGGACCTTCTACGCGATGGGGGTGCGGGCGGGGGAATGGCGGCTGGCGGTGGATCCGTCGTGCCTGACCCTGCTCGGCGCCACCTCGGCCCCGGTCACCTTCACGATGAAGGGGAGCGCCGAGGGGGAGTCGGTGAGCGGCCTGGAGCTGGTGCTGGAGTAGCCCCGAAAAAACACCCCCACTCATCGTGGGGGTGTCGGCCAGGGCGGGGAGCCCTGACCTGCTGGGTGAACCGGTAAAGAGAGGCCGTCAGGAAGGGCCGGTCCACCCCATCTCGTGCTGTTGCCTCAGTCGCGGTCCCACCGATCATCGTGCCGGCGGTCATGGCGATCCCGGCGACGGTCATCCTCGCTGTAGTAGCGCCCGCCCCGCTCGTAGACCACAACAGCCCGCAGGCCCGGATGGTTCCGGTCGTAGCGCTGGTAGTAGCGGCCGCAATCATCGTCATACCAGACCCGCACCGCGCGGTAGCCGTGCCGCCGGTACCAGCCGTGGCCGCGGGGCCGGTGGGTGACGATCATGTGATAGCGCGGCCCAATGACCAGGGCGGACCGGGTGTGATGGGGATAGGGATCCCCGACGATGACCCGGCCGGCTACGGGGCCGTGCCCGATGACGATGTCGGCGCTCACGCGCTGGGCGGCCAGCGCTCCCGGCAGGAGGACGAGGAGGGCCAGGGCCGGCCACGGACGAACCATTGGCATGGACATCACCTCTTGGAAGCGGGTACGCCCGGGTCTAATGCCAGCCGCGTGCCAAAGGCGGAAACGGATGGCCCACAGTGAGTTGCGTGATTCTGGCTGGCCGGGAAAGTGTCCTCAATCCGGGACTGCGAGACAAAAAAGTGTCCTCCTCCGGGACACATCGCGGACCGTGCGGGTCGAATAAAAATTCGACAACTCACCTTGACAGTGCCCAGAGGGGCCAGCATACTATGGCCTCCCAAGCCTGCCGGGTCGGCGTGCCTGTCAGCTTGGCTGAACAGGCTCGTCACGGCCGGTTGCCGCATCGGCCCGTTCACTTCGCTTCGCGGGACCTCCCTCGCGCCCGTGGAACCGTCATATGTCAATGTGGCAACAGATTCTCGGCTTTCTTACTTCCTCGCAATCGGAGGGCAGCATGGCAGCGGATTTCTTCTTGGGCGAGTCGCTCGTAGGTGAGGGCAATGAGATCGCCCACATCGATCTGATCATCGGCAGCAAGAGCGGTCATGCCGGCTCGGCCTTCTGCAACGCGCTGGCAAACAACAAGGACGGCTTCACCACCCTGCTGGCCGTGGTGGCGCCGAACCTCCCGGCCAAGCCCGACACCATCATGTTCAACAAGGTGACCATCAAGGGCGCCAAGCAGGCGGTGCAGATGTTCGGCCCGGCCCAGGCGGCCGTGGCCCGCGCCGTGGTGGACAGCGTGGCCTCCGGGGTCATCCCGAAGGACAAGGCCAACGACTGGTGCGTGCTGGTGGGCGTGTTCATCCACTGGCAGGCCGCGGACGACAAGAAGATCTACCAGTTCAACTATCAGGCGACCAAGGAAGCCATCGAGCGGGCGCTGAAGGGCCTGCCCACGGTGGACTCGGTGGTCAGTGGCTCCAAGACCGCGCGGCACCCGTTCTCCGGCGTCGATAACGCCTGAGTCCCGGCCCAGTCGCGGCAGACCGAGGGGCGGGGCGATCCCCGCCCCTCTGTCTTGTCCGGCTCTCACCCGCCTTGTTGACCGGCGGCCCCCCGGGCCGCCCCGACGGACCTCCAGGGAATGACCTCCATGCGCAACCTGCTCCTGCAGCTCGATTCCTCCCGGCATGCCAGCGTCTTCGACCAGGTGGTCGCCTACGACGGCGGCGCCGACGACATCATGAGTTACGGCGGCGTCACGCCGGAAGACGTCCGCGACCTGGTCCATGGGTGCATCTTCACCCGCGGCCCGAAGGACCTGCACCGGACCGCCGTCTGGATCGGCGGCAACAACATGTCCCAGGGTGAGCAGCTGCTGGCCATGGCGGTGGACGCCATGTTCGCGCCGTTCACGGTGTCGGTGATGCTGGACTCCAACGGCTCCAACACCACCGCGGTGGCCGCGGTGGTGAAGATCGAGCAGACCCTGGGGGACCTCAAGAACAAGAACGTGCTGGTGCTGGCGGGCACCGGGCCGGTGGGCCAGCGTGCCGCCGGCCTGCTGGCCCGCGACGGCGCCAGGGTCACCATCACCTCCCGGAAGCCGGAACAGGGCGACAAGGCGCGCCAGTTCATCAGCGCCCGGTTCAACGTGCAGGTGGAGGCGGTCACCCTGTCCGACCCCGCGAAGGTGGGGGACCTGCTCGAGGGCGTGGACGTGCTGCTCAACTCGGGGCCGGCCGGGGTGCAGATGGTGCCCAAGTCGGCCTGGACGGCTCACCCGTCCATCAAGGTGGCGGTGGACCTGAACGCGGTGCCGCCGCTGGGGATCGAGGGGATTGACGTCAACGATGCCGGGAAGGAGCGCAACGGCGTCACGATGTTCGGTGCCTTCGGGGTCGGCAACTTCAAGACCAAGCTCCACAAGCGCTGCGTCGGCCGGCTGTTCGAGAAGAACGACCTGGTGCTCGATGCCGAGCACATCGCGGAGATCGCCCGGGAGCTGGTCAAGGGGAAGTGACCCTTCCCCGATGACGGCCCGGGCCTGACGCGCATGCCCCGCGTGATCGGCGTGGACCCGGGCACGGTCTCGATTGATGTCTGCGGGCTGGTGGACGGGGAGCTCTTCCTCGACTTCAGCCTCCCCACCGAGCAGGCCCTCGCCGATCCCGGCGCCTTCCTCCAGCTGCTCTCCCGCCACGGCCCGCCCGACCTGATCGCCGGGCCCTCGGGCTACGGCCTCCCGCTCCTTCCCGGCCGCGGCCTGAGCGACGAACAGATCCGGCTCGCCCTGCTGCCTGATCCCGGCGGTGGCGGCATCGGGGGCCTGGGCCGCCTGGTGAGGCTGCTGGCCGACTCGGGGCTGCCGGTGGTGTTCACGCCCGGGGTCATCCATCTCGATTCCGTCCCCGCACACCGCAAGCTCAACCGGGTGGACCTCGGCACCGCCGACAAGGTGGCGGCGGTGGCGCTGGGGGTGTGGCAGGAGTCGGCCCGGCGGCGGGTCCACCCCGGCGCGGCCTCATTCTGGCTGCTGGAGCTGGGCGGCGCCTTCAGCGCCGCGATCGCCGTGCAGGACGGGGCCATCGTGGATGGTGTGGGCGGGACCAGCGGCCCGATGGGTTGGCAGGGCGCGGGCGGCTGGGACGGCGAAGTGGCCTTCCTCGCCGGGCAGGTGACCAAGGAGATGCTGTTCCGCGGCGGGCGGGCATCGTGGCCGGGGGCGGTGGGGCTGGCGGGCTACGTGGAAGGGGTGCACCGCGCCGCCCTGGGCCTGGCCGCCTCCCACCCGGCGCCGGAAGCCATTCTGCTCTCGGGCCGGCACGCTCGCGATTCCGATGTCCGGGCCGAGTTGGAAGCGCGGCTGGGAACCATCGCGCCGGTGGCGGACCTCACCGGGTTCGCGGCGGTGGCGAAGAGCGGAGCCCAGGGCGCCGCGCTCCTCGCCGACGGGCTGGCCGGCGGCCGCCATGCGGGAATCGTCGCTGCCCTCCGGCTCCGCGAGTCGCGGGGTACGGCGCTGGACCACCTCAGCGTCATCTCGCCCGCGGCGGCCCGCCGGCGGCTGGGCCTGCCCGACTCCTAGGGCCCCCGGTCGTCCCGCGTCAGCCGGGCCACCGCCACCGCCGGCGCGCAGTCCGACAGCAGCCCTTCGAGACCGGCCGCCGCCGGGACCAGCGCCGAGAAATCCAGAATCGGGCGGCCCAGCCGGGCAGCGACGCCCGCGGCGACGAACCGCCCGACGCCCGCGGCGATCACCGGCGCGTCCGGCGGTAGTTCAGACCGCTCCGCCACCAGCGCCATCGCCGAGCCGATCTGCCGGGCCTGCCGGGCGGCCAGATCCTGGGCCAGGCTCACCCACACCTCGAGCGGGGCCGAGGCGGCGTCCCGGCCCACCATCCGGGCCAGGCGCCGCGCGCTGGCGGACACGGTCTTCTCGCCGCCGTCGGCGGCAGGATGCTGGTCGGCGCCTTCAGGGAGATGCCCGGTGAGCCGGTAGACATCGGCGGCGGAGGCGAAGTACTCCGCCACGAGCGGGGTCTCGTCGCCCTGGACCCGGGCCACCGGGGCCATTGCCATGACCGGCGTGCGGACCACGCCGGTGTAGACCAGTTCCCGGCTCAGCAGCCGCTCGGCGTCACTGGCGCCCTGTGCCGCCACCCGTCCCGCGACGATGGGAATGATGTCGGTCGTGGTGCTGCCGATATCCACCAGCAGCGCCGCCCGGTGGAGCCGGGCCGCCAGCTCGGCGGACGCCCGCCAGTTGGCGGAGGCGATCTCCGGCGCCCGGGCCTCGACTTCCCCCGGGGAAACGAAGCCTGCCGGGCCAGCGAAGAAGCGGCACCGGTCGCCGAGGAGCGCATGGGCCCGCCGGGCGATGGTGACGACACCCTCACGCCGGTCGGCGAAGAGGTCCACCATCTCGCCGGTCATGGTGATGGCGTGGAGCGGCGCGTCGCCCAGCGCCGCCCGCACCCCGGCGATGCCGGCATCCAGGTGATCCATGCCCTGCCAGAGGGGACAGGGCAGCTGGACCACCCGTTCCACCTGCCCCTCCCGATCCAGGCGCGCCGCCTTGATGTGGGCGCCACCGAGATCCCAGCCGATCACCTCAGTCATCGGCGACGCCCTCGAGCACGACCTCATGCGCCACGCCTGAAGCCGGCACCGGCCACAGGCCGGCACCGCCCTCCAGCAGGCCGAGCACCGCCGCGGCGACGTTCACGCCAAGGGCCGACCGGAGTCCGCAGTAGGAGGTGGTGAGCCTGGGGTTGACCTCGACCACCACTGGGCCGCGGGCGGTGAAGATGAAGTCCACCCCGGCGTACCCCCAGAGCCCTGGGATGGCGCGGACCACCTGGCCGCCGAGCGCGCCTAACGAACCGCTGGTGCCAGGAAAAGCGTTGACCTGGACGCCGTTGAGGACTAGCCGGTCGCGGTCAAGCCGGATGCGCTGGCGGTTGGCGGCGAGGAGATGGGCGCCATCCGGAGTGCAGAGGAGCGAGAGGCTGGCGGGATCGCCCTCCACCCACGGCTGGGCCAGCAATGAGTCCGAGCCGGCGATCGTCTCCCTGGCCTCGCGCCAGCCGCTGAGCAGCCGGATCCCTTCGCAGCCAGCGCCGTCATCGGGCTTGACCACCCAGGGTCCCGGGAGCGGCGGGATGGTGTCTCCCGTACCAAAGGCGGGAATCGTGGCGACACCGGCGCGGGCCAGCGCCTGGGCGGTGCCCCGCTTGCTGGCGGCAACGCGAATGGCCTCCGGCCGGCATCCGAGCAGGAGCTTGCCCTCGTGAAGCACGGTGGCGGCCAGTCCTTCGAGCACCCCACCGGTTTCCGGCGCGGTGGGCCAGACGGCGTCCGCCCAGGCCACTCCGCGCGCAACGTGGGCAGCGAGGTCTTCCCCGGGCAGGCAGGGGAAGGGCTCGGCGCCCTGCACCGCGGGGAGCCGGGAATCGCGACTCAACCGGAGCTGGATGCCGGGGAGCTCGAGCAGTTCCCCGGCCAGGGTTCGGACCATCAGGTCCGCTTCCCGGGCCAGGGATACGGGGAGCGCCCTTCCCGCGAAGCCACCGCCGGTGACGTACTCGAAGAGGTAGATCTTCATCGCAAGATGATCCGCTGCAGTTCCCGCTCTCGCTCCTCAACCAGGCTCCTGGCGCGCACCGGCCCCTCCGCCTCGGCAACCACGGTACAGATCGGATCACCCTTGCGGATCGCAGTGTCCGGGTTGGGAATGTCGCGACACCAGGTGGGGAAGTCGAACGCCGGCTCCACCCGCCAGGCCAGGTGGGCGTGGAGAATCAGCTGGGCCCGTGAGGGGCCGGAACGGGCCACCGGCGGGAGGAAACCGCGACAGGCCTCGATATGCTGATGCACGAGCCCGAGCTCGTAGTCGGCGTCGTAGAGTTCCATCGTGGCGGTGGGACGCGGATTGATTTCCAGCGCCGACCAGGCGTCGCCCTCCATGAGGAAATCGAGTCCGTTCAGTCCCACCAGCCCGGTAGCCGCCACCAGCGCATCCACGCGGCTGGCGATGCGGTGCGCGAGTTGCCAGGGGAGGGACACCCGGCTCACCGCGCCGCCGAAGAGATAGGGGAGACCGGGCCGGCCGACACTGGCCCACTGCTGGTTGAAGCCGAGGATGAGGGCACGCCGGCCGTCGGCGAGGAAGAGCGCCGACATCGCCAGGCCATGCTCCCGGCGCTGGAAGTAGTCCCCTGCCTTCCGAAGCGGCGCGCCGGCGGCCCGGATGTGAGTACCCCCCGCCCCGCCGGCCCGCTTGACCAGCCAGCCGGCCGGATCCGCGGGCTGGTCGTAGCGGACCTGGGGATGAGGAATCCGCAGCGCGTCGAGCTGGGGAAAGAGGCGCCGCGGGTCCTTCACCGCCCGCACCACCTCCGGCGGGTTGCCGAGCAGCTCGCGTCCCGCCGCCAGCCGGGCGAGGAGTGCCGGGCGGCCCTCGAAGCCCGAGCCGGTCACCAGCGGCGCCCCGGGCGCCAGCGCGTCCGCGGCTTCGAGCAGGGCTCGGCGGTCGAAGTGAAGCGTGCCGGCGGCGGGCACCGCGCGCCAGCGCTCCGCCAGGGCGCGGGTGTCACGGTCGGCGAAGCAGTCGACCACCACCGGGCGGAACCGGCCCCGGAGCGCCGACTCCGCCAGCGCCCGCCCGGAAATGGCGGCAATGAGGAGTAACGAACCTTCAGCGCGCGGCGCGGTGGTCGGCATCGGGTTGGCTTCGCATTGGTGGATGGTAGCAGCTATAATGTGCCTGAGACCATGCCTGCGCCCTCCACGCCCCATCCCGAAGCCCTGAACGTCGCCTGCCCCTTCTGCGGGCTGGTATGCGACGACCTCACCGTCCGGCTGGGCGACCGGCCGGAGGTGCGGGCCAACGGCTGCCCCATCGCGGGGCCGGCGTTCGCGCGTGTGGCGACGGCCGAGGAGTCCGCGCCTCGCCTGGCGGGGCGGCCGGCCACGCTCGAGGCGGCGGCCCGGGCGGCGGCGGACCTGCTGCGCTCGGCCCGGGCGCCGGTTATCGCCGGGCTGGGCACCGACGTCGCCGGGGCGCGGGCCGCGGGCCGCCTGGCCGACCGATGCGGCGGGATCCTCGACCACATGAATGCCGCGGCCATGCTGCGCAACGTGATGGTGATGCAGGACTCGGGCTGGATCACCACCACCCTCTCGGAAGTGCGCAACCGGGCCGACTTGCTCATCGTGGCCGGCGGCGACCTGGTGAGCCGCTTCCCCCGGTTCTTCGAGCGCTGCATTGCCAACGAGAATACCCTGTTCGGCGACGGGCGGCGGTGCGAGGTGATCTTCCTCGGGCCGGCGGTGTCGGCGGGACTCAAGCTGCCGGGCCCGGTGCGCTCGATCGGCTGCGAGGTCTCGCGCCTGGGTGAGGCGTTCGCGGCCCTCCGGGCGCTGGTGGCGGGCCGGCCCCTGGACGCCGACGGCGCCGCTGGGGTGCCGATGGCCACCTGGCAGGCGCTGGCCGAACGCATGCGCTCGGCGCGCTACGGGGTGGTGGCGTGGGCGGCAGCGGATTTCGACTTTCCCCACGCCGAACTCACCGTGCAGACCCTGTGTGAACTGACCCGCGACCTCAACCGGGAGACCCGCTTCGCAGGCCTGCCGCTGGGCGGGAGCGACGGGGATATCACCAGCGACAGTGTCCACCTCTGGCAGACCGGCTTCGGGTCGCGCACGGCCTTCGGGGCCGGAGTGCCCTCGCAGGACCTCCATCTCAACGGCACGGCCGGCCTGCTGGAGCGGGGCGAGGCCGACCTGCTGCTGTGGATCTCCAGCTTCAATGAAGAGCGAACGCCGCCCAGGGCGGCGGTTCCGCTGATCGTGCTGGGCCGCCCCGGCATGCGCCTGGCGGAACCGCCTGCGGTGTTCATCCCGGTGGGCACCCCGGGAGTGGACCACGCCGGCCACCTCTTCCGCACCGACCGGGTGGTGGCGTTGCCGCTCCGCCAGCTCCGGACTTCGGCGCTGCCCAGCGTGGCCCAGGCAATCGAGGCGATCGAAGCCGCGCTGGGGGGGGGCTGAACCATGCTCCTCAAGCTGGCGGGCGGGCGGGTGTACGATCCGGCGCACGGGGTGGACGGCGTGGTGCGGGACATCTTCGTCCGGGACGGCAGGATCGTGGCCCCGCCGGCCGCGGACGAGCGGATTGACCGGACCTACGACCTGGCCGGCCGGGTGGTGATGGCGGGCGCGATTGACATGCACACCCACATCGGCGGCGGCAAGCTCAACATCGCCCGGGCCATGCTGCCCGAGGATCATCGCGGCGACCCGGTGGCGCGCACCCCGCTCACCCGCGCCTCCGCCGGCCACGCGGCGCCTGGCACCTTCGCCACCGGCTACCGTTACGCGGAGATGGGCTACACCGCCTGCTTCGAGCCGGCCATCCTGCCCATCAACGCCCGCCAGGCCCACCTCGAGATGGGCGACACCCCCCTGGTGGACAAGGGCGGCTACGTCATGCTGGGGAGCGACGACTTCCTGCTCCGGATGATGGCGACGGGCGAGGACCAGCGGCGCATCAACGACTACGTGGCGTGGACCCTCAACGCCACCCGCTGCATCGGCATCAAGGTGGTGAATCCCGGCGGGATCAGCGCCTTCAAGTTCAACCAGCGGATGCTGGACCTGGACGAGCCCAACCCTCACTACGGAGTGCGGCCCAGGGACATCCTCCGGGTGCTGAGCCGGGCGGTGCACGAGCTGGGCGTGCCCCACCCGCTGCACGTGCACAGCAGCAACCTGGGGCTGCCCGGCAACGTGGAGTCCACCCTGGGCACCATCCGCGCCGCCGAGGGGCTGCCGATCCACCTGACCCACATCCAGTTCCACAGCTACGGCACCGAGGGAGACCGCAAGTTCTCCTCGGCCGCGGCCCGGATCGCCGAGGCCATCAACGGCACCCCGAACGCCACCTGCGACGTGGGCCAGATCCTTTTCGGCCAGACGGTCACCGCCTCGGGCGACAGCATGGCCCAGCATCGCAACGCCGCCCATGCCAGTCCACGGAAGTCGGTGATCATGGACATCGAGTGCGATGCCGGATGCGGGGTGCTCCCGTTCCGCTACCGCGACTCCAACTTCGTCAACGCGCTCCAGTGGGCCATCGGGCTGGAGATCTTCCTCCTGGCCAGCGACCCCTGGCGGGTGTTCCTGACCACCGACCATCCCAACGGGGCGCCCTTTACCACCTATCCCCACCTGATCCGGCTGCTGATGGACCGGACCTTCCGGAACGAGCGATTGGCGCTGCTCAACCCCGACGCCCGGGCGATGACCACGCTGGGGAGTATCGAGCGCGAGTACACGCTGTACGAGATCGCGGTTCTCACCCGGGCCGCGCCGGCCCGGCTGCTGGGCCTGCCCGACATGGGGCACCTGGGCCCCGGGGCCGACGCCGATATCACGGTGTACCGCGAGCATGCGGACCGGGAGCGGATGTTCACGGCGCCGGAGTACGTCTTCAAGGGCGGCGAGCTGGTGGTCCGGGACGGCAAGGTGGTCCAGGTGACCTGGGGCCGCTACCACACCGTGCGGCCGGAGTATGACCGCGGCATCGAGCGCCGCCTGGTGGAGTACTTCGCCCGGTACCAGACCGTGCGGGCGGAGCACCTCGCGATCTCGGACGAGGAGATGCATGCCTTCGGGCACGGCGGCGCGGTGCTCGTTCACCCCTGCCGGGGGGGCCGATGATCCTCAACGGCGTGCTCATTGACGACGAATTCGCCGAGGCCTTCGGCATGAAGGCCACGCGGGTGATCGTCACCGCCCAGACCCTCGCCTGGGCCGGGCACGCGGCCCGGGCCGCCACCGGGTTTGCCACCTCGGTAATCGGCTGCGGCTGCGAGGCGGGGATCGAGCGCGAGCTGGGGCCGGCGGAGACGCCGGATGGGCGGCCGGGGCTGTCGCTGCTCCTGTTCGCCATGTCGGGCAAGGAACTGGCCAAGCAGCTGGAGCGCCGGATCGGGCAGTGCGTGCTGACCTCGCCCACCAGCGCGGTGTTCGCCGGGATCGCGGGCGGGGAGCCGGTGGCCCTGGGCAAGAATCTCCGGTTCTTCGGCGACGGGTTCCAGGCCTCGAAGCTGATTGACGGCCGGCGCTACTGGCGGGTGCCGGTGATGGACGGGGAGTTCATCGCCGAGGAGACCACCGGCATCGTGCCGGCGGTGGGCGGCGGCAACTTCCTGGTGCTGGCCGAGTCGCAGCCCCAGGCCCTGGCGGCGTGTGAGGCAGCCATCGCCGCCATGCAGCGGGTGCCCAACGTGATCATGCCCTTCCCCGGCGGGGTGGTACGGTCGGGCTCCAAGGTGGGATCGCGGTACAAGGCGCTGAGCGCCTCCACCAACGACGCCTTCTGCCCCACCCTGCGGGGCGTGACCGCCTCACAGCTGTCGCCGGAGATCGGCTCGGTGATGGAGATCGTCATTGACGGGCTCACCGCCGACGACGTCAGCGCCGCCATGCGGGCCGGCATCCGGGCGGTGGTGGACCTCGGCCGGCCCGGCGGGATCCACCGGGTGAGCGCCGGGAACTACGGCGGCAAGCTCGGCAAGTACCACTTCCGGCTCCGGGAGATCATGGCCGGATGAGCACCCTGCGCCTGATCCTGCGCGAGCCGCCGGCCCAGCGAGTGGACGTCTCGCCGCTGGTCGCGGCCGGCTTCGCCGGCGCCTCGCTTGCGGAGGCCGGCACGGTCGAGCTGTGGGTGGGGAACCGGCGGGTCCGCGCCGATGCCCTGTTCCGGCTGGAGGGCGCCACCGGCGGCGGCATCGAGATCCAGGGCGCCACCGGCCGGCTGGACCGGATCGGTGCCGGCATGTCCGCCGGGCGTCTCCGTGTCGAGGGTGATGCCGGCGCCTACCTCGGCCAGGACATGACCGGCGGGACCATCGAGGTCACCGGCAGCACCGGGGCATTTGCCGCCAGCGGCATGCGGGGCGGCCGGATCCAGGTGGCCGGGAACGCCGGCGACTTCCTGGCCGCGGCCCTCCCGGGAGACCACCAGGGGATGCGCGGGGGGCTGGTAGTGGTCGGGGGCCGGGCCGGCGACCGGGCCGGCGACCGCATGCGGCGGGGCACCCTGCTGATCGCGGGCGATACCGGCGACTATCCCGCCTCCCGGATGGTGGCGGGGACGATCGCCATCGGGGGCGCCGCCGGGCGCTACCCGGGCTTCGCGATGCGCCGCGGAACCCTTCTCCTCCGCCAGCCGCCGCCGGAGCTGCTCCCGACCTTCAACCTCAGCGGCGAGTTCCCCCTCGGCGTGCTCACCCTGCTGGCCCGGTCGTGGCGGGGCCTCCCGGGCGGGTTCGGCAGCCTGCCGGAATCGGGACTCCGGGCCCGGCGTTTCCTGGGCGACCGGGCCAACGGCGGAGTGGGCGAGATCCTGATCCTGACCTGAAACGCCCCACCGGACGCCCGGGCCCGGGGCGTCATTCGCACATCCGCTCGATCCGCCTTATCTTCTCGCCCCTTGGGCAGTGCCCGCCACCTCGGTACCGGATTGCCGCATGACCAGTCTCAACATGAACGAACGCGCCCGCGACCTCGCGGACGTGATGGCCGGGGACCCCACCGGGCTCCGCATCGCCGAGCAGCTGCTGCCGGGCGGCGCCCGGGTGATTGACGCCGGCGTCGCCGCGACGGGCGGGTACAACGCGGGGCTCCTGCTCAGCGAGATCTGCATGGGCGGCCTCGGCGACGTCGAGTATTGCTCCGTCCCGCTGGGGGGCGAGAACTGGCCGTCGGTGCAGGTGCGCACCGACTTCCCGGCCCAGGCCTGCATGGCGTCGCAGTACGCCGGCTGGGCCATCCAGGTGGACAAGTTCTTCGCCATGGGCTCGGGCCCGCTCCGGGCCCACGCCCGGGTGGAGAAGGAGCTGTTCGAGAAGCTGGGATACGCCGAGCAGGCCACCGTGGGAGTGCTGGTGCTGGAAGGCCGGGAACTGCCCACGGACGACGTGGCGGCGTGGGTGGCCCGGAAGGCGGGGCTCTCGCCGGGACAGCTGATCTTCGTGGTGGCGCCCACCGCCAGCCTGGCCGGGAGCGTGCAGATCTCGGCCCGGATCCTCGAGACCGGGCTCCACAAGATGGAGACGCTGGGATTCGATGTCCGCAAGGTGGTGAGCGGGATCGGCACGGCGCCGGTGGCCACGCTGGCGAAGAACGACCTCCGCGGCATCGGCCGGACCAACGACTGCATCCTCTACGGCGGCCAAGCGCATTACACGGTCAACGCCAGCGACACCGAACTGGCCGACCTCGCCACCCGGCTGCCCGCCAGCGCCTCGAAGGACTACGGCATCCCGTTCTACGACATCTTCGAGCGCTACGAGAAGGACTTCTACAAGATTGATCCGCTGCTGTTCTCGCCGGCCGAGGTGTGGCTGACGAGCGTGAGTTCGGGGAAGACCCACCACGCCGGCCGCACCGATCCCGCGGTCCTGAGGCGGTCGCTGTACCCCGAATGAGCGGCTGAGCTCCGCCGACGAGACCAGCGGCGCGGGCCCGCCCCGCGCCCTTTCACCCTGCCTGTTCCCAATCACCTGGAGTCCGCATGCGCCGCCTTGCCGCCCT
>CAZCVG010000025.1:0-23584 GCA_964501735.1 uncultured Gemmatimonadaceae bacterium
ACCCGACAGTGCTCAAGGAGGCCTGCGCCGTGGGCCTGCCGGTGGTGGCCACCCGTCACGCCGGCATCCCGGAGGCGGTGGACGATGGCGAGTCGGCCCTGCTGGTGGCCGAGCGGGACGCCGCGGGCCTGGAGGACGGCCTGGCCCTGCTCACCGATCCCGCGCTCCGGGCCCGCCTGGGGGGCGCGGCGCGGGCGCGGATGATGCGCGACTTCGACATCCGGCGGATCACGGCGGAAGTCGAGTCGCTGTACGACGAGGTGGCGGAGGCCCGCGCCCGGCGATGATCGCGCCCTCCCCGGCCTCGGGCGAGGCTGCCACCCGGCAGGTGCTCCGCGGCGCCGGCACCAATGCGCTCGGCCTCCTGGCCCGGGTGCTCGACCCGCTGTTCGAGATCTTCGTGGCCCGGGTCCTGGGGAGCGGGGTCTTCGCCGTCTACCGCACCGCCCTGCCGCTGGTGGAATCGGCGGCCACGCTCACCGTCGCCGGATACCAGGACGGCATCGTGGCGCTGGCCGGCCGGCACCTGACCCGCGAGGCGGACCTGCCCCGGGTGTACCACATCCTGGCTAATGCGCTGGTGGTGGCGCTGGTGGTGAGTGTGACGATATGCGCCGGCGCGGTCCTGCTCGGCCCGGCGCTGCTGACCCGGCACTTCAGCACCGAACTGGTGCAGGGGGGCCTGGTGCCCGCAGTGCAGATCATGATGTTCAGCGTGCCCTGCGTGGCGGTGATCAACCTGGTCTCCGCCGCCACCCGGACGCTGCTCATCATGCGCTACGCCGCCTCGCTGGCGGCGGCACGCACCCTGGTGCTCTTCCCCCTCGTGGGCGTGGCCGCCCTGGCCGGTGCCGGCATCGTCGCGGTGCCGGTGGCCTGGCTCGGCGCCAGCCTGGTGCTGGCGGCCGCCGCGGTGGCGGTGTTCCGCCGCCACTATGACGCCGGCCGGCTCCGGGAGGCGCTCCGGGAGTTCCGCTGGTCGGGGGAACTCACCCGGTTCGCCATCCCGCAGAACCTCAACATGGCGCTCAACACCCTGCTGCCCGGGATGGGGGCCCTGATGCTCGGCCTGCTGGGCTCGGGCACCACCGAGATCGCCATCTACGCCGCCGGCGCCGGCATGCTGCAGACCATTCGCCAGGTCCGGATCATCGGCTCCTCGGCGTTCGCGCCGATGGTGGTGCGGCTGCACGCGCAGGGCCAGGCCGCCGACCTGGCCCACACCATGTCGCGGATGATGGGGTGGACCCTGCGCCTGGCAGTGCCCGCCACCCTGCTGGTGGTGCTCTTCCGGCGCGAGCTGCTGGGGCTGTACGGGCTGTACTCGCCCGGCCTGGACCTGCGCTTCATGCTGGTGCTGGCGGTGGTCCCCCTGGTCAACTGCCTGTGCGGCTACGCCGGCAACGTCGTGGTGATGACGGGGCATTCCCGGTGGAACCTCTTCAACAGCGCCACCGGGATCGGCATCGCGGCGGGCCTCAGCTGGGCCCTCATTCCCGGCTGGGGCCTGCTGGGCGCGGCCACCGCCGGAGCGGCGTCGGCCATTGTGGTGGGCGGGCTGGAGCTGTGGGAGTCGGCGCGCCTGGTGGGGATCCGCCCCGAGATGGCGAGCCTCCTGGGCCCGCTGCTGGCCGGCCTGGCCGCCGCCGCCGTGCTGCTGGGGTGGGACCTGGCCCTGGCGCCCGCCAGCTTCACCGCCCGCCTGGCCCAGGCGGTGGCCGCCGCCGTGGCGTACACCGGCGGCCTCTACGCCCTGGGCTCAACCGGCCTGCGGCGTCCCGCCTGACAGGGCTGCGTCCAGCACGGCGGCCATCGCCCGGGCCTGCTCGGCGGCGCTGAACGGCCGGAGCTGCGCCGGGTCGAGGGCGCCCCGTCCGGGCCCGCTGGTGCGTGCCCGCAGCCGGACCAGCGCCTGGGCGATCTCCTCGGGCTGGCCGGGCGCGGCCACCTCGCCCAGCCCGGCGCCGGCCACCAGGCGGGCGGGTTCGGGCTGGTCGGTCACCGCCAGGATCGGCCGGCCGGCGGCGAGGTAGTCGTACAGCTTGGCCGGCACCGTGAGCGCCATGCCGCCCGTGGCCACTAGCGCCACGGCATCGGCCGAGCCTAACACACTCAGGCTCTCCGCATACGGCACCGGCGGGCGCACCTCGAGGTACGGCTCCAGGCCGAGGCCCACCGCGCGGGCCACCGCGGCCCGGGGCAGGCTGCCTACCACCAGCAGCCGCGCCGCGCTCGGCGCCAGCCCGGTCAGGGCCACGAACCGGGCGAATCCCTCCAGCAGCGGCTCGGCCGGGACCAGGCGGCGGAAGTGCCCGAAGTGCACCACCGTCCAGCGGGCCGATGGCACCGGCGTGGCGGCGTGGAAGAGCCCCGGGTCGAAGGCGTTGCGGATGGCGTGAAAGCGCCCGGCCGGCACCACTCCGCGATACGCCTCCACGTAGGCGTCCCGGGCGGCTTCGGTGTTGAGGACCACCGCCGCCGCCCGCCGGAAGACCCAGCGTTCGATCGCCCGGATCATGCCCCGCACCGGGGGCGGGGTGAGCCGCATCTTGGCCTGCTGCAGCGACCAGGGGTCGCGCAGGTCCGCGACCAGCGGCAATCGGCGGGCCCGCGCCACCCGGGCCCCCGCGAGCAGGCCCGACCATGGATCGGCCGAGACCAGCACCGCCTTCGCGCGGTGGCGGTCCACCAGCTCGAGGCCGGCCCGGACCGCCGCCGGGGTGCCCCAGAGATAGCGGTCGAGCGGGGTGAAGTTGCCGGGGTCCCACCCCAGGATGGTCGCCCGGGGACCGGCGCTCACCCCCGACCCCGCGGCCGGGGGGCGGCTGAACGGGGCCCGGTAGCGCCGCACCACCTCCAGCTCCGGGGGCACGCCCTCGAGCAGGGAAGGATCGGACCGCTCCCCGGCGGGGTCGCCGGCCAGCACCACCGGCTCCCAGCCGAATGCCGGCAGGTGGCGGGCGAGCATGAGCGGGCGCTTGGCCCCGACCACGCCGACCGGCGGGAAGTACGGCGCGATGAAGAGAAGTCGCGGCATCGGTGCGGGAATCTAGCCGGGCCGCCCAACTGGCGGCCGGGATGGCCACCTCGTAGGTTGCGCCACCGCGAGCTTCCGCACCCCGGCCCATTCCCGAAGTTCATGCGCATCACCTACGTCTTCGACGTACCGCTGCCGGACACCGGCGCCGACACCGAACAGGTGGTGAACACCGCCTCCGCGCTGGCGCGCCGGGGGCACGAGGTGACCCTGCTCATCCCGGCACGGGGCGACGGCGCGCGCGATGCCGCCCGGTTGCGGGACTACTACCACGTCACCGGCGACTTCACCGTGCGGCACCTGCCGCTCCGCTACCGCGGGCTCCGGCTGCTGGAGAAGTGGTCGCACGCACTCCGGGCCCGCCGGCACCCGGCGGTGGGCCAGGCGGAAGTGGTGTACACCCGAAACCTGCCGGCGGCCGGCGTGATGCTTCGCGCCGGGCACCGGGTGGTCTACGAGCACTTCCGCCCCTGGGGCGATCAGGTACCGCCGCTCCAGCCGTACCTGCGCTGGGTGCTCCGGCACCCGAAGCTGGTGGGCGCGGTGTTCCACTCCGCCTTCGCCCGGGACAGCTACCTCCGGCTCGGCGTGCCGGCCGAGCGGCTCCTGGTGGCCCACAACGGCTGGGATCCGGCACGGATGGAGCCCCGGCTCACCCGGGAGGCCGCCCGTGCCCGGCTGGGGCTGCCGGCCGGCGGCTTCACCGTGGCCTACAGCGGCCGCCTGAACCAGCGGAAGGGCCTCGAGGTGCTGCTGGCGGCGGCGCGGGCCGCGCCGGAGATCGGATTCGTGCTCATCGGTTCCGAGGGGGAGGGACCGGTGGAGCGGGAGGCGGCGGGACTGCCTAACGTGCGGGTGGTGCCGTGGCTCAGGTTCGGCGAGCTGGCGCCGTGGCTTTACGCGGCGGACGCGCTGGTGATCCCGCCCAGCCTGGCGCCCCTGGCCCGTCACGGCAACACCGTGCTGCCGATCAAGCTGTTCCTCTACCTGGCCGCGGGGCGGGCGCTGGTGGCGCCGGTGGCTCCCGACACGGCCGAGCTGCTGGCCGACGGCCGCAACGCCCGGCTGGTCCCGCCCGGCGATCCCGCTGGGCTGGTTTCGGCCCTGCGGGAGCTGGCGGCCGACCCCGCCCGGACAGCCCGGCTCGCCTCCGGGGCGCTGGAGACCGCTGCCGGCCTCACCTGGGATGCCCGCGCGGGACACATCGGCGACTTCCTGCAGAGCCGCCTGGCCGCCCCTCCCACCCCTTCCCTGCCCACCCCAGACCCCTGGTCCGTGCCCCGCTGGCTGGGCGCCTCGGTCCGGTGGCTGTTCCGAATTCCCTAGGCCCGGAACCTGCCTAAACAGTGACGCCGCCTCGACGGAGGCCCAGCCGGGTCTCCGGAGGCGAGTCTGCGGCCATGCCTGTATGTGGTTGGTCCTGAAAGGCTTGCAGGAAACACCCGTCCGTGTCGAACGGACCATACCGCCCAGAGATCGTGATGAAAGCACACGCAGCGCTGGACATCCTGACACGCCCCCGGCGCCCGGAGCTGGAAACCATTTGGGCGGTTCCGCCCAGCCTGCGGACTGAGCCCGAGCTCGAGCCGATCCTGCTCTGCCCTGGGCCAGTGACCACCTCGAGGCGGGTCAAGCAGGCGCTGGCCGGCAGCGACGTGGCGCATCGCGATCGGGCCTTTGTCGAGGTGCTGGCGCGGGTGGTGACCCGGCTGAGCCGGGTGGCCAACGCCACCGACCACGACGTGCTGGTGATGGGCGGCGGGGCGACCGCCGCCACCGAGGCGATGCTCGCCACGTTCGTGGGCCAGGACGAGCGGCTGCTGGTGGTCTCCAACGGCGCCTTCGGGGAGCGCATCGCCGAGATGGCGCAGTGCCTGGGCATCCACATGAGCCACCTGCGGTACGACTGGGGCGAGCCCATCGTGCTGGAGCAGATCGTGGGCATGCTGGACGGGGACCCGAAGATCAAGGCCGTGGCCATGGTGCATCACGAGACCAGCGTGGGCCGGCTCAATCCGGTCAACGAGCTGGGCCGGCTGCTCGCCCCGCGGCACGTGCGCTATTTCGTGGACATCGTCTCCAGCCTCGGCGCCGAGGAGTTCGACATGGTGCGGAGCTGGGCGTCGGTCGCCGTGGGCAGCTCCAACAAGTGCCTCCACGGCGTGGCCGGGGCGGCCTTCGTGATCACCCGGCGCGAGGTGTGGGAAGAGACCGAGCACGTGCGGCCCCGCTCCATGTACCTCGACCTGCGGCGCTACCGGGCCGCGATCCGGGAAAACGGCCAGACGCCGTTCACGCCCCCGGTGTCGGCCGTCGCGGCGCTCGAGGCGGCGCTGCACGAACTGGAAGACCAGGGCGGCCCCGCCGCCCGGCGAACCCACTACCAGGCGCTCAGTGCCCGGCTCCGGGCGGGGCTGATGGGCATGGGGCTCAAGCTCCGGTTCGCCGAGCCGGGCGGGGCGGTGTCGCTCACGGTGGCCCAGCTGCCGCCCGGCCTCACCTTCGACAACTTCTACCAGGATCTCCGGCAGCGCGGCTTCCTGGTCTACCGCGGCAAGGGTCCCGTGAGCCACGACTGCTTCCTGGTGGCCAACATGGGTGACATCAGCCTGGGGACCATTGACCGGTTCCTCGAGACGGTGGCCGAGATCGCGGCCCTGCCCAGGTCCTAGGCGGGCCGCCCGCCCAGGATCCGGGAGAGCGGACCTGCTGCCTGGCGGCGGCACCACGGAGGGGCTCGGCGATTTTTCGCGGCCCCTCCGACGCTTTCCCGCCCCCTCCCCGCTTCCCCTCCTCCTTACCTTCCCGTCATGGAATTCACCGCCCTCATCCTGGCTGCCGGGCTGGGGTCGCGTCTTCGCCCGCTGACCGACACCACCCCCAAGTGCCTGCTGGACGTCGGTGGGCAGACCATCCTGGCCCGCCAGCTGGAGCGAGTGGCGGCGGCCGGCATCCGCCGGGCGGTAGTGGTCACCGGCTACCTGGGCGAGATGGTGGAAGCGCAGCTCCGGGCAGCGCCGCAGGGCCTGGAGGTGGTCACGGCGCCCAACCCCGAGTATGCCACGACCGGGAACTGTATGAGCGTCCTGGCCGGCCGTCAGGCCGTCACCACCCGCGGCCTGGTCATCTGCGACGGGGACGTGGTGCTGACCGGCAATGCGCTCACCCGCCTGGTGGCAGACCCGGCCTCCTCCGCGCTGCTGGTGGATGCCGAGACCCCGCTCGGCCAGGAGGAAATGAAGGCCCAGCTCGACGGGACTGGCGCGGTCCGGCGGCTGGCCAAGGGGCTCGATCCCGCCGCCTGCGCCGGAGAATCCATCGGCGTCCAGAAGGTGAGCGGGCCGGCGCTGCCGATCTTCTGGGCCACGCTGGAGGCCATGCAGGCGGCCGGGGACACCCAGGGTTACTACGAGGACGCCTTCCAGCGGATGATCTCGGCGGGCGTTAGCTTCCGGACCGTCACGATCGGCCACCACGAATGGACGGAGATTGATGACCTCGCCGACCTCGAGGACGCCCGGGCACGATTCGGCGGGCACGGCCGGTAGCCCGGCCCCGGTCAAGCCGCCGGAGGTGGAAGAGTGGGTGGATGAGAACATCCACCGGCCCCTCGCCCGCCCCATCGTCCGGCTCCTGGTTCGCACCCCTCTGACCCCCAATCAGGTCACCCTGCTTTCCGCCCTCCTGGGTGTCAGTGCCGGGGTCGCGGTTGCGGTGGGGGTGGAGCAGCCCGGGTGGCGCCTGGCCTCTGCCTTCCTGCTGTTCAGTTGCGTGGTACTCGATTGCTGCGACGGACAGCTGGCCCGGGCCAAGGGCATCTCCTCCACCTACGGGGCCATTCTCGACGGGATCTCCGATTATGCGGTCGGTCTCGCCATGGCCATCGGCGGGTCCTATTACATGGTGCACACGCTGGGCAGCGCCTGGTGGTGGGTGGTCGGGCTCGCCGGCCTGGTCAGTTCGGCGGTGCATGCGGCGCTGTTCGATCACCGCAAGACCGCCTACATCGCCCGGGCGGCTGGCGGGTACCGGGAACGGGAGGAGGATCTGGACAAGGTCGCCGCCGACCTGGCGCTGGCCATCCGCGAACGCCGGCTCCGCGATGTCGCCTTGCTGTGGGTGTACCTCCGCTACTCCCGGGCTCAGCAACTCGCCATGGCGGTCCCGCCGGCCGACGATCCGGCTGCATTCCGCGCCCGCCACGCGGGCCGGATGCGGGCCTGGACCTGGATGGGCGGGGGCACCCACCTGATGCTGGCGTATGTGGCCACCGGCGTGGCCTACTGGTGGCCTCCGGCGGCCGCGGGGTTCTTCCTTGTCGCGGCCACGGTCATGAATCTCTATCTCGCCGCCCTGCTCATCGGAGACCGCCGAGCCGCCCCGGCATGACCCGCCGCGCCATACTCACCGCACCTCCGGCGGGTGATGCCCGGGCCCGTGTTGCCGGCATGAGCGTGCTGCTCCGCCAGCTGCTGTCGCTGCAGGATGCCGGCGTGACCGATGTGGCGGTGGCGCTACCCGCCGGGGAGCTGCCGGCAGACCCCCGGCTCCACATCCGGGTCGGCCCGGTGGCCAGACAGGATCCGGTCGCCGCGCCCGGGCTGTCCGCCCCGGTGGGCCTGGTCTGGCACCGAGGGCTCCCCTCCCGGCTGGCCGCCGCCGGCTACACCGGCGATCTCGCGGCGGCGCCCCTCCTCCCGGGAGAGTTCGTCGTCGCGGTCACCGACCGGGCCTCGGTGGCGCGGGCGGAGTCGCTGCTGCTCACGTCGCTGATCAAGCCCACCGACGGCGTCATCTCCCGCGCCATCAACCGCAAGATCTCGCTCCGGATCACCCGGGCCCTGCTCGACACTGCGCTCACGCCCAACCAGATGACCTGGGTGGCAGCGCTGTTCGGCGCCCTGGCCATCGCGCTCGTGGCCTGGGGCGGCGCCAGCTGGCTGGTGGCCGGCGCCCTGCTGCTGCAGGTACAGTCCATCCTCGATGGCTGTGACGGCGAGATCTCGCGCCTCAAGTACATCCGCTCCCGCCTGGGGGAATGGCTCGACCAGGTGCTGGACGACGTGGTGAACCTGGGCTACTTCCTGGCGGCGGGGTGGGCGGTATGGCAGGAGGGATCGGGGCTGGCGTTCTGGCTGACGGTGACCGGCGGCAGCCTCCACGTCGTGTACCAGGTGGCGCTCTACGCCGCGCTGCTCACCCGGGGCGGGGGGAGCGGCAGCGTCACCAGCATCCGGTGGTGGGGTCAGCAGGACTCCGGCGGGGCTCCGGCGCCGCGCCGGAGCGGCCCGGCGGCCCGCATCAAGGAGGGGATCGAGGTCCTGGGCCGGCGGGACTTCTTCGTGTTCCTCTTCCTGCCGGCGGCCATCGCGGGGCTCACGGAGGTGGCCCTGGCCTGGTGCGCGATCATCTTCTCGGTCTCGGGCCTCACCACCGGGCTCCAGTGGCTGCTCAAGGGCGGGCCCGAGCCGGCGGTGCGGACCAGCTGATCCCGCCTGTCAGACCACCACGCCCTTCCGCCGGAGCCACACCGCCCACCAGCCGCCCAGCGCCGCTAGCGCCACGTGGATGCTTCCGTGGATCATCTCGTCCGCGCGCCACGCAATGGCCGCGGCGATCACGTTGCCGATGGTGAACACCAGTGCCACGCCGAACTGGACTCGGGGCGGGATGCGCATGGCTCCTCCGTGCCGGTTGCACCGCTGATGATACCGGCCGGGCCGGGGACGAAACAGGGCGGGATCCACCGGGATCCCGCCCTGCTGGTTTCGGGCAAGCCGCCGTTCAGAGACTGACGGGCTGATAGCTCGGCCGGAGCCGCAGCCCGGCGAGCAGGCGCTCGGCCCTGGCGTAGTCCTCCGGGGTGTCCACGTCCATCCAGCGGATCCCTTCGATCGGGACCGCCGCGAACTGGCCCCGCGCAATCAGCCGCCGCATGCCGAGCGTCACGCTGGGCGGCTCGGTGCGGGCGACCTCCTCCAGTGCCTCGAAGACCCGGGGATCCAGCAGGAAGCAGCCGGTGTCCACGGCGTCGTAGGGGTAGACATCCTTCCCGATGTGGCTGATTTGCCGCTCGTGGACCCGCACCTTGGTGGCATCCGCCTCGTCGAGGTCCACCGGGGTAAAGTCCACCAGCAGCCGCATGCAGCCGGCCGGGACCCCGGTGGCGGCGTCCAGCTGCCTGAGCACGGGCTGGTCGAAGAGGTGATCGGCCATCTGGAGGTAGAACGGGCCGGTGATCACCGGGGCCGCCGCCAGCAGCGACACGCCATTGGGCTCGTGGAAGCGCGGGTTGTAGACCGGCGTGATGGTGAGGGGGGTGTCCAGGCGGGCCAAGTGCGACTCGATCAGCGCGGCGCTGTTGCCGGTGACGATCACGGCCTCCTCGACGCCGGCCGCCGCCGCCTGCTCCAGCGCGTGCTCGATCAGCGGCCGGCCGGCCACGTGGACCAGCGGCTTGGGCAGCTCCCCGCGCGCGGTGGCGAGCCGCGAGCCGAAGCCGGCGGCGAGGATGACGGTCTGGCGAGTGGTGGCGCGGCCCTGAACCATGGTCCTGAGTCTCTCCCGGTGGAAACAAAGCACATTTTGCTCCGCCGGGTCAGGGGCAACATCCGGGCCGAGGCGGGCTGCGGGGGCGAGGGATGCTGGAAGGCCAGGGGCCAGCCGGTATCTTGTTAGCTGGCAGCAACTTGTGACATACGGGCCAGGTGGAGCGGCGGGTCGGGTGATGGTGGATCCGTGAGAGGCCGGGTCATCGTGTCGAATCCGCACGTGTCCATCGGCCCCTTCCGGCGTTTGCCTCAGGCCCGCCGTTGCCGCGACATTCCAGCCATGCTTCTACTGTCCCTCCTGGCGGCCGCCGTCTCCGCGGCGGCGGCGCCGCCCGATTCACTCGCCCGCAGCATCGCCATCGCTCCGCAGGAATCGCTGCGGGTCACCATGATGGGCCCGGAACTGGGCGCCCCCGTGGTCATCATTCCCGGGCTCATCAGTCCGGCGTACGCCTTCCGGAACATCCTGCCTCCCCTGGCCGAGGCCGGTGTGCGGGCGGTGGTGATCGAGCCGCTCGGCGTGGGGCATTCATCCCATCCCGGGGGCGACGCCGACTATTCGCACACCGCCCAGGCGGCGCGGATCGCCGCGGTGATGGATACGCTGGGCATCCGCTCTGCGGTGGTGATGGGGCATACCGTCGGTACTGCCATGGCCCTCCGGCTGGCGGTGGCGCGCCCCGACCTGGTGAGCCGGCTGCTGCTGGTCGAGGGCGGCGCGCTGGAGAACGCCGCCGTGCCGGGGGTGAAGACGGCGCTCAAGTTCTCCTTCCTGGTGCGGATCTTCGGCGGCCGGGGCCGGGTCAAGAAGGAGATCAAGAAGGGGCTCATCGGCAACTCGGTGGATTCCACCTGGGTCACCGACGAGCTCATCGAGCGCTACACCGAGGGCAGCGCCGGGGACATGGGCGGCGTGCTGCGGGCCCTCAAGGGCATGCAGAAGGCGGTCGAGCGCGACTCCCTGAGCCCCCAGCTCTCCAGCCTGCAGGCGCCGGTGCGCCTGCTCCTGGGGGGCGGGCCGTTCCTCAACGGCAGCACCGGGCTCTCCGATGGCCGGATCCGGTCGCTGCAGCGGCGGGTGCCGGTCTTCAGCATGGACAGCATCCCGGGCGTCGGGATGCACCTCCACGAGGAGCGGCCGGACCTGATCGTGGCGGAGATCCTGCGCGAGGTGGAGGCGGCCAGGCGGTGACCCGGGATGCCCTCGAGCTGCTGGTCAGCACCATCACGCCCCGGCGGGGCCGGGCGTGGCACGGCGGCGCCACCGCCATCGGCGCGGTCCGGGGGGTCTCCGCCGAACTGGCCCGCTGGCGCCCCGCGCCGGGGCGGCACAGCATCTGGGCGCTGACCCTGCACCTGGCCTACTGGAAGTATGCGGTGCGGCGGCACCTCGAACCGGCGGAGATTCCCCGGTTCCCGCGGAGCCCGTCCAACTGGCCGGCGGTGCCGGCCCGGGCGGATGAAGCCGCCTGGCGCGCCGACCGGGCGCTGCTGGCGGAGGAGGATCGCCGCTTCGCGGCGGCGGCGCGGGCGTTCGACCCGAAGCGGCTCAACCGGCGCCCGCCCGGCGGGCGGAAATGGACCTACGGCGAGCTGATCATCGGGGTGGCCGCGCACGATGCCTATCACACCGGGCAGATCCAGCTGCTGAAGCGGCTGGGCCGGTAGGGAGGCACGCAGCCGCTGGTGTTACCGCCCTACCGCCCTAACGCCCTACCGTCCCACCGTCCCACCGTCCTACCGTCCCTACCGCCCGTCCGCCCGTCCGCCCGTCCGCCCGACCGCCCGACCGCCCTTAGTACCGCCCCAGGTAGTTCCGGGTCTCCCACTCCGTCACTTCCTTGTTGAACAGCGCCACTTCCTCCCGCTTGGCCTCGAGGAAGCGCTCGGTGAGGTGCTCGCCCAGGGCCTGCTTGATCACGTCGTCCTTCTCGAAGCGGTCCAGCGCCTCGTGCAGGTCGCGGGGAAGGTCGTCAATCTGGTACTTGCGCCGGTCCCGGTAGCTCATGCGGAAGATGTTGCGGTTGACCGGCTCCCGGCATTCCAGCTTGTGCTCCACCCCGTCCAGCCCCGCGGCCAGCTGCACCGTGAGCGACAGGTAGGGGTTGGCCGAGGGATCGGGCATCCGGAGCTCGCAGCGGGTCCCCTCCTCGCGCCGCTCCGGGATCCGCACCAGGGGCGAGCGGTTCCGCATGCTCCAGGCGACGTTCACCGGCGCCTCGTACCCCGGCACCAGGCGCTTGTAGCTGTTGATCAGCGGGTTGGTGATGGCGCAGAAGCCGCGGGCGTGCTGCAGCAGCCCTTCCACGTAGGACAGCGCCACCGCGGAGAGCTGGTGCTCGGTCTTCGCGTCGTAGAAGGCGTTGTGCTTGCCCCGGAAGAGGCTCTGGTGCGTGTGCATCCCGCTGCCGGCCTGGCCCATGATGGGCTTGGGCATGAACGAGGCCAGGAACCCGCGCCGGTGGGCCAGGCTGCGCACCACGAACCGGAAGGTGGCGATGTTGTCGGCGGTGGTCAGGGCGTCGGCGTAGCGGAAGTCCACCTCGTGCTGGCCCGGGGCCACCTCGTGGTGGGCCGCCTCCACCTCGAACCCCATCAGCTCCAGGTCCCGGACGATGAGCCGGCGCAGCTCCTCGCCCCGGTCCACCGGGGTGAGGTCGAAGTAGCTCCCCTCGTCGTGGGTGATGGTGGTCGGGTTGCCCTGCGCGTCGTGCTCGAACAGGAAGAACTCCACCTCGCACCCCGCCATCATCTCGTAGCCCATCGCCTTGGCCCGGGCGATCTGGCGCTTGAGGGTGAGCCGGGGACAGCCGGTGAAGGGCTGGTGGTCGGGCGTGTAGATGTCGCACAGCAGCCGGGCCACCCGGCCGCCCTCGTCGTCCATGGGGAGCACCCGAAAGGTGTCCAGGTCGGGGACCAGGAGCATGTCGCTCTCCTCGATCCGCACGAAGCCCTCGATGGACGAGCCGTCGAACATGATCTCCCCGTCCAGCGCCTTCTCGTACTGGCTGCGGGGCACTTCGACGTTCTTGTTGATGCCGAGGATGTCGGTGAACTGGAGCCGCAGGAAGTCCACCTGGAATTCGTCGGCCAGCTTGAGGATGTCCGCCTTGCGGGCGCCGCTCAACTGGCGCGGAAAGGCGGTGACGGGCGGCCGGCTCGGCGTGGTCATGGGGCGGCGGGTGGGCGGTGGTCAGACGGTCGGACGGTCGGACGGTCCGACGGGCGTCTAGCCGAGGCTCTCCAGGATCTTCAGCAGTTCGACCGCGCCGAATTCGTTGAAGCGCTGGATGATGTCCTGTTCGGTCCACTCGCGGAAGATCCAGCCGGTGGACTTGGTGCGCGGGCCCTCGACGAAGTGCAGCCGCCCCTGGGCCAGGGTGCCGACCAGGCGCGTCTCGAGGAAGACGCTCCAACGGGTCTCGCTCTTGACGAGATCGCCCAGGTGTCTGGCGGTGGGGACTTCGGGTGCGGGGACCGGCGGTGGCTGCTGCGGCTGGGCCATGAGACCTCCGGGTTCTCTGGACGCTAACGGGAGTCGGGCGGCGGGACAAGCGGGGGAGGGCTCCCCCCGGGCCACACCGCCCGCCCCGCGATTAGATTCCCGCCCCAATGACGACCCCCTCCGCCTGCCTCGCCTGCCGGGCGCCGCTCTCGCCCGAGGCCCGCTTCTGCCACCGCTGCGGCCGCCCCACGGTGAGCGGCGCCGCGGATCGCCCCGCCTGGATCATCGCCTGGGTGCTGGTGGCGATCGCGGTCGGGGGCATCCTGTTCTGGGTCCTGCGCGATGCGCCGGCGCCGCAGGGCAGCCCCGACATGGCCAACGCCCCGGGCGCCGGCGCCGGCGCCGGCGCCCCGCCGGACATCAGCCAGATGTCCCCGGTGGAACGGTTCCTCCGCCTCCATGACCGCGTCATGGCCGCCGCCGAGCAGGGCGATACCGTCACGGTGCAGACCTTCACCCCCATGGCGCTCACCGCCTACGGCATGCTGGGCCAGGTGGATGCCGACCTGCGCTACCACGCCGCCGCCCTGCACCTCAGGGTGGGCGGCTACGCCGAGGCGCTGGCCCTGGCCGACACGATCATCGGCAACGCCCCGAACCACCTGCTGGCCTTCACCATCCGGGCCGAGGTGGCCGAGGCCCGGGGCGACCGGGCGGGATTCGCGCGGAGCCGGGACCAGTTCCTCGCCAATTACCAGGCCCAGCTCGCCACCGGCCGGCCCGAGTACACCGAGCACCAGGCCATGCTGGCGGAGATGAAGCGCCAGTTCGAGCGGCAGTAGCCGCGGCCCTCTCTCCCCGACCCACTCGCCATGCCCCGGACCATTCGCGTCGCCCACTCCCCCGACTCCGACGACGCCTTCATGTTCTACGCCCTGGCCGCCGGCAAGATCGACACCGGGGACCTGCGCTACGAGCACGAGCTGTCGGACATCGAGTCCCTGAACCGCCGCGCGCTGGCGGGTGAGCTGGAAGTCACCGCGGTGTCGATCCACGCCTACGCTTACCTGGCCGACCGCTACGCGCTCCTCAACAGCGGATCCTCGATGGGCGACCGCTACGGCCCCCGGCTGGTGGGCCGCTCGGCCGCCCCGGCCGGTACCCGGTCCGCGGCGCGCGGGAAGCGGATTGCCATCCCCGGCACCCTGACCACCGCCTGCCTCGCGCTCCGGCTGTTCCAGCCGGAGTATCAGGAGGTGGTGCTCCCCTTCGACCAGATCGAGGACGCGGTGCTGGCCGGCGAGGTGGAGCTCGGCCTGCTCATCCACGAGGGGCAGCTGACGTTCCAGGACCGGGGCCTTCACATGTGGGCGGACATGGGCGAGTGGTGGTTCGGCGAGACCGGGCTGCCCCTGCCGCTGGGCGGCAACGTGGTCCGCCGGGATCTCGGTCCCGCCATCGTGGCCCAGGTGGCCCGCGACCTCAAGGCCAGCATCGTGTACGCCCTGGAGCACCGGTCCCAGGCGCTGGCCCACGCCAGCCAGTACAACCGGGGCATCGGCGAGGAGCGCACCGACCGGTTCGTCGGGATGTACGTCAACCAGTGGACCGTGGACTACGGCGACACCGGCCGCCGGGCGGTCCGGGAGCTGCTCCGGCGGGGGCATCAGGCGGGGGTCATCCCGCGGGCGGTGGAGGTTGATTTCGTGGGGTAGGTCGGGGCGGCCATTCCACCTTTTCCCCTCCCCACCTATACTATTATGTGACCTAATCTTAGCCTCTGGCCCACTCGCCCCCGGAGCACTTGGTGCCCCTGGCCGACGCCCCGATCAGCGTCCTCGTCGTGGACGACGAAGAGCCGATCCGGAACGCACTCAAGAAGTTCCTCTCCCAGCAGGGCTATGATGTCGTCACCGCCTCCTCCGGTGACGAGGCCCTGCGGGTTCTGCAACGCCAGAAGATCTCCGTCCTGCTGCTGGACGTCCGCATGCCGGGACGCAGCGGCATTGACCTGGTGCCCCAGGTCCTGGAGATGGAGCCCTCCATCGCGGTCCTGATGCTGACTGCAGTGAACGACGCCACCACCGCGGCGCTGTGCATGCAGCGGGGGGCGATGGACTACCTCACCAAGCCCATTGACCTGTCCGACCTCGCCCGCGCCATCCTCCGCGCCATCCGCCGGCGGGACAGCATGGTCGAGCAGGCCAACCTCAACCAGTGGCTCAAGGAAGAGGTGGCCGTGCGCACCGCCGAACTGCGGCGGGAGCGGGCCAAGCTGGAGCGGCTGTCGGTGGCCACCCTCGAGGCGCTGGTGAACGCGCTGGAGGCCAAGGACCCCTTCATCCGCGGCCACTCCGCCCGGGTGGCCGACCTGGGCGCGATGATCGCCGCCGAGCTGGGGCTCAACGACGAGCAGGTGGAGCAGGTCCGCATGGCCGGCCGGCTCCACGACATCGGCAAGATCGGCATCCGGGAGGAGATCCTGACCAAGGAGGGCCCCCTCACCGCCGACGAGTACGAGCAGGTCAAGCAGCACGTGGTGGTCGGCTCCCAGATCCTCGCCCCGCTCACCCACCTGGGCGAGATCATCGCCTTCGTGCGGAGCCATCACGAGCGCTGGGACGGCCAGGGCTACCCGGACCGGATCGTCGGGGAGGCCATCCCGCTTGGCGCCCGCATCCTGGCCGCGGCCGAGATTTACGACGCCCTCACCACCGCCCGGCCCTACCAGGAGAAGATGCCGCCGGACGTGGCGGTCGAGCGGATGTCCGACCTGGCCAGCAGCGTGCTGGACCCCGCGGTCTACAAGGCGCTGGAAGCAGCGGTCCGCCGCCGCCAGGCGCTGGTCTTCCTGGATGACGCCCGCACCTGAGGGCGGCGGCTGCCGGACTCTCGGTCAGAACCAGGAGGCCGCGGGGTGGCGGCCTTCTGTCCTTTTCGCCGGTCACGATCCCACACCTCCGTCCGGACGCGCATGCCCAAATCGGTGCTCGTAGTCGAGGATGACCCGGCCCAGCGCCGGTTCATGGAGCGGATGCTGACCGCCGGGGGCTGGCGAGTGGCCACCGCGCCGGATGGTGAGGCCGGGGTGCGGGTGGCCAAGGCCACCCCCCCGGACATCGTGGTCCTGGACGTCATGATGCCGGAGCTCAACGGCTTCCAGACCTGCCGGCGGCTCAAGACCACCCCGGAGACCAGCAAGGTGCCGGTCATCATCCTGACCTCGAAGGACCAGCCCACAGACGAATTTTGGGCCCGGGAGGTCGGTGCCGATGCTTTCATGCATAAGCCGGCCGACATCCCGGCCCTGCTGGCCCTGCTGACCCGGTTGACGGAGCCGTCGTGACCCTGTTGCAGATTGTCCTGATCTTCGCCGCCGCGGTGGTGGGGGCCGGCATCCTCGCGGTGCTGGTCTGGCTGTTGTATTCGGCCTACCTCGCCCACGTGGAACGTTCGCTGGCGCGGCGGAAGGGACTCTACAGGGACGTGGTGGCGGGGATGGCCGCCCGCGAGCGGTCGCTGCTGGAGCCCGAGCTGCGGCAGCTGCAGAACCTGCGGGACTTCGAGGCCATCGAGGCCCTGCTGGAGGAGCAGGCCCGTAACCTGGTCGAGCGTCCCGCCTGGCTGGTGGACGCCTATGACCGGCTGGGCCTGGTGGACAAGTACATCGCGCGGCTGGGGACGGCGCGGAAATGGCGCGAGCGGGCCTTCGCCGCCGAGCTGCTGGGGCGGGTGGGCAATGCCAAGGCGGTGCCGGCGCTGCTGGAGACCATCCAGGCGACCCGCAGCGAGGACGCCGACGTCCGGGAGATCGCCCTGCGGGGCCTGGCCCGGATCGCCGACCCGCGCGCCATCCCGCCGCTGATCGAGGCGCTCAAGCAGGCCGAGAGCTGGCTGGCGCCCCGCATCGCCGACATCCTGGTGCGCCACGGGGATCCCGTCATCGAGCCGATGCTGGCCTTCCTGCGGGACGGCCAGCGCCACCCCGCCAGGGCCTGGGCCGCCAACATCCTGGGAGAGCTCAAGGCCCAGCGCGCCTTCCCCGCCCTGGTGGTGGCGCTCAAGGACCTCGACGACGAGGTCCGGGCCAAGAGCGCGGCGGCCCTCGGCAAGCTGGGCGACCGCCGCGCGGTGACCTACCTGCTGGATCACCTGCTGTCCGATCCCGCGCCGTTTGTCCGGGCCCGCATCGCCAGCGCGCTGGGCCAGTTCGCCGACAACGAGGTGATTGACCGCCTGGTGCGGGCCCTGGGCGATCCCGCCTGGTGGGTGCGCATGCGGAGCGTCGAGGCGCTGGAGCAGATCGGCGCCGCCGCCGAGGCCCCCCTGCTGGTGGCCCTGGACGACCCCGACCCCGAGATCCGCATCCGGGCCGCCGTGGCGCTGGAGCGGCTGGGGGTGCCGGCCCGGCTGGTGGCCACCATCGAGCGGGGCGAGGCCACCGGCGACACCGAGGAGCTGCTGGTCAAGTTCGGCGTGGCCGGGGCCCGCGAGCTGCTGGCCGAGCAGCTGCACCATCCCTCCGCCCGGGTGCGGCTGGCCGTGATCGCCGCCATCCGCCGGGCCGGGCGTTCCGACCTCGGCACCGAGCTGATCGCCACCGCCCGGGAGGACCAGGGCGCCGAGGTGCGGGCCCTCGCCCTGGACGCGCTGCTCACCCTCCGGATCCAGGAGTCGGTCCCCGTCGCCCTCGACCTCCTGGGCGACGACGACAACGCGGTCCGGGCCTCCGCCACCCGCCTGCTGGGCGACCTCGGGGGCAGCGAGGTGGCCGGCGTCATCCAGCCACGCACCGCCGACCGGGATCCCCAGGTGCGCGCCGCGGCGGCCCGGGCGCTGGGCCTGGTGCACGCCACCACCGCCGAGCGCGAATTCACCCGCCTGCTGCAGGACCCCGACGCCGAAGTGCGCGCCGCCGCCGCCGAGGGCGTGGCGGAGGCGGCGTGGGCCGGCGCGGCGCCGATGCTCGCCGGGATGCTGGCCGACCCCAGCGCCGACGTGCGGACCGCCGCCGCCCGCTCCTTGGGACGGCTCAAGGACCCGGCCACCCTCCCGGCCCTGCTCCGGGCCTTCGAGGTGTCCGAAGGCCCGCTGGCCGATGCCATCATGGGCGCGGTGGCCGCCATCAACCGCGACGCGCTGTCGGATATCGCCACGGTACTGCTGAGCCGTGGCGATGTCGAAAGCCGGGTGCGGCTGGTGCAGACGGTCGGAGGCCTCAAGACGCCCCACCCGCTGGCGTTGCTGAAAACCATGGCCGGGGACGCGGCGCCCAGCGTGCGCGCGGCGACCGCCGAAGTGCTCGGCCGGATTCCCACCCCGGAGACCACCGCCATCCTGACCCGGGCGCTGGAAGATCCGGATGACACCGTCCGGGCGCGCGCGGTGGACGGCCTGGTCCGGCAGGGCCGGGAGGAGGTGGCGCTCCGGCTGCTCACCTTGCTCCGCGAGGATCCGTCGCCGCTGGTGCGGGAACGCGCCGCCCTGGCGACCGGCCTCTTCCACCCGCCGGGCGGCGAGGTCGCGCTGCTGGAGCTCTCCCTCCGCGACGAGCCCCTGACGGTCCGTGCGGCCGCCGTACTCGGCCTGGGCGCGTACGACCAGGAGAGCCTGGTGGCGCGGGTGCTGGAGATGGCCGACGAGGCCGCGCTCCGTGACCTGCTCCGCGAGCGGCTCAAGCAGGATGCCGAGTTCCGGTTGCTGGGGCTCCGGCTGAGGGACGCCCGGCACGTGGAACTCCGGGCCCTGGGCAGCACCAGCCGGGAGCAGATGGAGCAGACCCTGGCAGAGGGGATGCGCGGCCTGCTCTCCCCCGGCGAGCGGGTGCGCCTGGTGGCGGGCCTCCGGGCCTTCCAGGGCGAGCGCAGCCGGAGCGCCCTGCTGGCGGTGGTGCGGAGCGACCCCAATCCCGAGGTGCGCGCCTCCGCGCTTACCGCGGTGGCGGGCATGCTGGACAGCAACGAACTGCACCTCATCGGGAGCCGGGCCCTGTCCGATCCCCACAAGTCGGTGCGCCACGCGGCCGTGGCCCTGTTCCAGCGGCTGGCGCCCGAGAAGGGCCTGCCGGGCCTGCTCCGGCTGCTCCGCGCCGATGAGGACCCGCTGGTGCTGCAGGCGGTGGCCGAGCAGGCCGAAGCGGCCTTCCCCGCGTTCCTCGACCTGGCCCTCGGCCTCGACCACGACGGGGACGAGGCGGTGCTCCTCGCCCGGGTGGCCCGCTACATCCACCACCCCGACATGCGCCGGATCGTGGGGATCATCGCCCGGAGCCAGACCGGCCCGGTGCGGGAGGCGGTGACCCAGCTCTGGGCCGCCCGGCCGGACCTGGCCGACGAATCGGCGCTGGAGGGCCTGGCCACCGACCCGGCGGTGCCGGTGCGCCTGGGGGTGGTCTCGGCCTGGGGGGCCCTGCGGCGCTTCGACCGGGTGGCGGCGATGTTGGGAGATCCCGACCCGGCGGTGCGCCGGCAGATCGCCCGCGCCAGCCTGGATGCGCCCGACACCGCCGCCCTCGAGCCGCTGTACTTCGACCCCGACGAATCGGTGCGGGCCGCGCTCTTCGCCACCCGGCTGCTCCGGGGCGAGTGGAGCGACCCGCCGGGGGCCTTCGGCATCTCGCTCGCCGCGGCGCGGGAGGCGGTGGCCGCGGCCGTGGCGCCGGAGCTGCTGCGCGACATCGCCCGCAACGACCGCGACCCCGACCGGCGCCAGCCGGCCGCGCTGGCGCTGGCGGTGCTCGGGGACGAGGCCGCCTACACCGTCATGCGGACCGACCCGGTGTGGGCGGTGCGCGACCGGGTGAGCCGCATGCTCGCCGGCGGGCAGGATTCGGACGACTCCAGGCAGCGGGCCTGATGGGCGAGCAGATCGCCTGGGCCGCGTCGGTCATCGGCCTGATCCTCCAGCCGGTCTTCCTGGCCTACTTCCTCCTGTACAACGGGTACATGCTGGTGCTCATCGCCCTGTCGGCGCGCATGGTGCGGCGGCGGGTGGCGGGACACTTCATCGAGGACCTCGACCTCATTGACGACAGTGACTACACCAAGCCGCTGACCATGGTGGTCCCGGCGTTCAACGAGGAAGTGACCATCGTGGACAGTGTCACCAACCTGGTGCACTGCGATTACCCCCGGTTCGAGGTCGTGGTCGTCAACGACGGCTCCAGCGACCGCACCCTGGAGGTCCTCAAGGAGGCCTTCCGCCTCCGCCGCACCGACCTGCCCTACCGCGACGCCATCGGCACCGCCCGGGTCCGCGCGATGTACCAGGCCACGGTGCCCCTGCCGAAGAACGTCTCCCAGCTGGTGGTCATCGACAAGGACAACGCCGGCAAGGCCGACGCGCTCAACGCCGGGATCAACGCCTCCACCGCGCCGTACTTCGTGAGCCTCGACGCCGACTCCATCCTGGACCAGCGGGCGCTCAAGGAGCTGATGCGCATGGTGCAGGAGGATCCCCGCATCATCGCGGTGGGCGGCCAGGTGGCCATCGCCAACGGCTGCACCATCCGCAGCGGCCGGGTCATGAGCGTGGGCCTGCCCTCGCACCCGTGGGCCCGGTTCCAGATGGTCGAGTACCTCCGCTCCTTCACCACCGGGCGCACCGGGCTGGACCGGCTGGACTCGGTGCTGATCCTCTCGGGCGTCTTCGCGGTGTTCGAGAAGGAAACGGTGATCCGCGCCGGCGGGTACCTCACCCAGCTGGTGGAGCACCGGCTGGTGGGCGAGTACATCGGGGCGCAGGCCAGCACGGTGTGCGAGGACATGGAGATCGTGGTGCGGCTGCACCGCTTCGTCCGGGACAAGGCCCGGACCCGGCGCATCGCCTTCCTGCCCCACCCGGTGGCCTGGACCGAGGTGCCCGAGCGGCTCGACAGCCTGCGCAAGCAGCGGGGCCGCTGGTACCGGGGGCTGCGCGAGTCGCTGTTCTACCACCGGGACATGCTGTTCCGGCGGAAGTACGGCCGCATCGGGTGGTTCGCGCTGCCCACCTTCTGGCTGTTCGAGTACTACGGCCCCGTCATCGAGGCCTTCGGCTACCTGTTCGTGGCGGTGTTCTTCATCCTGGAGCGGATCTTCGGGGTCCAGATCCTCAACGAGCAGTACGCGGTGGCCTTCCTGCTCGCCTCCCTCGGCTGGGGCACGCTGGTGAACGTGTTCGCCGTGCTGGTGGGGGCCTGGCGCTTCCGCTACGGCCTGGCTGACCGGCTGCAGCGCGGGCTGCTGCCGTTCAGCCGCCGGCGGGACGTGCTGATCCTGCTGGGCTACGCCGTGCTGGAGAACTTCTTCTGGCGCCTGCTCACGCTGTACTGGCGGCTGCGCGGGCTGTACGACGCCTGGCGGGGCAAGCAGGGGTGGGAGAAGTTCGCCCGGCGCGGCTTCCAGAAGCACCCGGAGGCGGCCCGTGCCGCCTGAGATCAAGCAGCTCCGGGTCCTCATCGTGGACGACGACCCCGCCATGGCCCGGTTGCTGGCCACGGTGGTGAGCGGCGCCGGGTACGGCACGCCAGAGATGGTCGAGACCGGCAGTCAGGCGCTGGCGGCCGCCGAGGGCGTGGACATGATCCTGCTCGATCAGGTCCTCCCCGACGCCGCCGGGGTCGAGCTCCTGCCGGGGATCCGGGCCCTGCCCCGGCCACCCGGCGTCATCCTGATCACCGCCAGCGGTGACGAGGCCCTCGCGGCCCGCGCCCTCCGCGCCGGAGCCGACGACTACCTCCCCAAGGACGCCGCCCTCCCCCGGGTGCTCCCCGAGGTGATCGAGCGGGTGCGCCGCACCCGGGCCCTGAAGGATGCCCTGGCCGCCGCCGAGCGCGACCTGGTCCACGCCGAGCGCCGGGCCGCGATCGGCCAGCTCAACGTGACGCTCCATCACACCATCAACAACCCGCTGATGGCGGCCATGGCGGAGGTGGAACTGCTCCGGGGCGAAGGCAACCTCGACGCCGAGCAGCAGCGCGCCGTCATCGCCATCCGCGACGCCCTGCTCCGGATCAGCGAGATCCTCCAGCAGGTGGGCAGCCTGCGCCACGACCACACCACCGAATACGTGGACGGCATCGAGATGATCGACCTCTCCCGCCGCACCCGGGCCACCCCCGTGGTCCAGGGTGAGGCGCTGCTTGGCATGCCGGAGGGGGACGTGGCGCGGGTGGTGACGATGCTGCTCACCCACGCCGGCTACTCGGTGGAGCGGGTGGCGGAACTGGAGGAGCTGACCCGCCGGAGCCGGCGGCTGGGGGTGACCCTCGTGGTGGTGGCCGGCGGCGACGGGCCCGGCACCGATCCGCTCGGCGGATTCCGGGGGCCTCCCGACCGGAGCTACACCCTGGCGGTCCTGACCACCGGCGATGGCGCGGCGGCCCGCCAGCTGGGCGCCGACCATGTTGTTCCCCTCCCCTTCGACCCCGGGACGTTCACCAGCGACCTCCTGGCGGCCCGGCGGGACTAAGCGGGCCCCGGGCCCGTCAGCCTCCCACCCGAGCCTGGCCCCGCGCATCCCCGCCTCAGCCGGTCGCCGTTCCGTGGCGTCCGGGCCGAAGGCTCAGATCGCGAAGAGGACCCACGCTCCCACCGGCGCGTCAGACGCGCGGCCCCCACTAGGCGCTCTCCCGCTGCCGGAAGCTGCCCGCCACGCTGCCGGGGGGCACCTCGAGTGGGGGCTCGCCCTGGCGGAAGACCCGCATCGGGTGGGGGCCATTGAGTTCCACGCCGCCCTGCTCCACCCGGAGCCAGCTCCCCTCGCGCAGGCCCAGGACGGTGACGCCGGGGTTGAGGGCCACGTACTCCAGGAGCCGGGCCTCCCGGGTCTCACCAGCGTGGTTGGGGAGGGCGTGATCGGTGTAGTGCGGGTTGATCTGGAAGGGGACGAGATGAAGTCCGGCGAAGGAGGGCGGCTCCACGATCATCATGTCGTTGCTGGTGCGGATCGTCGGGCACGCCAGGTTGGCCCCGGCACTCCAGCCGATGTAGGGCGCACCGATCATCACCTTCTGGCGAAGCCTCTTGAGCATGTCGGTCTGGTGCAGCCGCGCCAGCAGCCGGAAGGTGTTGCCACCGCCCACCAGCACCCCGTTGGCCTCCCGCAGGATCTCCACCGGATCTCCCTCGTGCAGCGACTCGATGCTGTGGCCCAGCGGCTCCAGCGCCTCCCGCACCTGGCGCACATAGATGTCGTTCGACATCGTCACCGCGGCGTACGGGACGAACGCCAGCCGCCGGGGCGAGGGACCGAGGAACTCGCCGATGGCATCCCGGGCGTGCTCGAGGTAGCCGCCGCCGGGGTTGCGGGAGTTGGAGAGGAGGAGCAGGCGCATGGGGCTGTCCGGGTCGGGGAATGGAACGGGACCGGGACAAGCTATCCTCCGGGAGGGGGGCCGTCGAGCGGGGGGAGGAAGTTGGAAAGGAAGAGGAGGGGAGAAACGGACGGGAGGGCTGAAGTGTGTGTTATCTGGGCCACCGCGGGAGCCCTTCCTGCACCCACTGCGTCTCCGTGATGTTCGTCGCCAGACCACCATCAGACGGCATGACCCAGATCTCACCCACGTCACTG